>NZ_CAMJUE010000012.1 GCF_946408925.1 uncultured Methanobrevibacter sp. | reverse complement strand
AGTCCTGGAATGTTAGTTATCAGTACTGTTGAGTCGAGGATTGCTTTTTCTATATTTTGTGTGCTTTTCATGAAGCAAAATAAGGTTATCATGAGCAATTCCTTTTCAGTGAAGTATTCTTCATGTGTTATTTTTGTATTCATCTTATTTATAAACTTGTCTCCATCAATGCTTTTAAGGGAATGGATATATATTGGAAAGCGGGAGTCAGGATTGACTTTGTAGCATTTGGTCTTTTCGCTTTCAACGGTGCTCAGCACATGAACTTCAATCGGTTTTTTGGATTTTACCTTGACTTGGTCTATGATGGCACTGTAGAAGCGAAATCTTCGCTTGTCATTGACATCCACATATGTGCTTTGAAATTCAAGAATAACTATTCTGTCCTCTAGCTCAAAAACAAGGTCTGGCTTGTACATTTTAGGATCAACTATTCCATATTCGGTCTGGTGCACTTCAACGATTTTTCCCTTAATGTTGATGATTTCTATAAGTTCCTGCCCATATTTCTGGCCTTCAATCTTGAAGATTGTATCTTCGTGAAATTTCATTAATTTTTCACCTCATTGAAATTTGTTAATTATTCTTTAATTTATGTTTTAATGAATATAAATCTTTTGATATGAGTTTAAAGCAATATTATTATTTCAATATAATAAAACAACTATAAATCAACATTGATTTTAAAATAAATTAATTCATGCCGGAATAAATGTTGCTCTGATGAGTTAAAAACTATGTATAAAATAAGTTACGTATCTTTTGCCTCAAAAGATTCGCCACCACTATTAGTTCACCATTGATGTCATTTTGAAAAATTGTTTTCACTCTTTAATTTTGATTTAACCTTGTTAAATTGCTTTAATTTATAACTGCTTAATTTATATGTCAGTAAATTCTAATATATTCATGTGTATGTCGACATATCATAATTAATCTATGGAGGACGATATTTATGATTATTCCTTTTCCTAAGGATACGCTACAAAAATTGTCTCTTATCTCATTTGCACAGGCGATGCTTGTGATGATGGGAGATACAAGGCGAGTTGTTGGCTTTCATCCGACAGAATTGATAATTCCTACATTCAGAAGAAAATTCATGGATGCAGTACTTGAATTGGATGATGGTGTATTGTTGAATATAGAATTTCTGACAGGAAATCTTGTGGAGAAATTTCTCCTGAGATGTGCCCAATATGCAATTAATCTGAGGGTGATCAGTGGAAGATACGTTGAGACAAAAATATTGTCAACAGGATCAAGGTCTCAATCCAAATCCATTGCATTCATCTCAAGAATATTCCACTTCAGGCCTGAAATATATTTCTACTCAGAATTTGACGGATTGGAAAAATTAATAAACATTAAAAACAAAATTAGTAATCAGGAGAAACTAACATTGATGGACCGATACAATCTAGTGTTCATTCCATTGATGGGAAATGTTGATAGGGTAAAAGCAGCATTTGAAGTCTTTAACATTGCTAATAATTCAAATTTGTTCACAGAAGATGAACAATCTGAAATTAAACGATGTCAATACATTGTTGCACAAATTATAGCTGAAGATGATGATGAACTATTAGAAAAATTTTGGGAGATAATTAAAATGAACAATGATTTTTTAGTAAGGTATGAACAGGATTTAATTGATAAAAATACTCAAGAAGTTACTGAGCAAGTTAAGAAGAGTATTGCAAAAAAACTTAAAGATTGTTTGTCTGATTTGGAGATTGCTAAAAGGACTGGTTTGTCTCTTGAGGAAGTTCAACAACTTTAAATTTGAGGATTATTAGATTTTTTTCTAATAATTTTTCATTTTTTAATGAAATATTGGTTATTATTGATTTTTATGGGAGTTTGGGGGAATTGTGGTGCTTAATGATTTTTTAGAAAGGTATGAACAGGATTTAATTGATAAAAATACTCGAGAAGTTACTGAGCAAGTTACTGAGCAAGTTAAGAAGAGTATTGCAAAAAAACTTAAAGATTGTTTGTCTGATTTGGAGATTGCTAAAAGGACTGGTTTGTCTCTTGAGGAAGTTCAGAAACTCTAAAAAACTCAATATTGGTGGATATTTTTTTTGCAACGTATCTTTTGTCTCGAAACATTCGCTGAAAAATTATTTTAACATATTAATTATATAATATATATTATGAAAATCAATCCCGGTTTATTGTTGGTCATTGTCATTTTGGCCATATTGTCCATGACATGCATCGCAGCGGAAAATGTCACTGACAGTGAAATAGC
Organism: uncultured Methanobrevibacter sp.; assembly: GCF_946408925.1. Classification (GTDB taxonomy): domain Archaea; phylum Methanobacteriota; class Methanobacteria; order Methanobacteriales; family Methanobacteriaceae; genus Methanocatella. The sequence continues at coordinate 39,580 of NZ_CAMJUE010000012.1, read as the reverse complement.
CAAAGATATCAATGTAACATTCAGCCAGCAGATGTGGCAGGAGGATCTGGAGGATATTAATGTGGAATTGCCCCAAAATGCTTCCGGAGATTTTTCCGTAAAAATAAATGATGAGGTAATATATAATCAGACAATCACCGAAAAATCATTCAAGGTGCCGGTAAAGCTTCCAAATAGAAGTCCTGAATTTGTAATTACAATATGGCCTCCTCTTGACTGCAGATACTACAAGGTAAGTGCATTTTACAACAGTATTGACTTAAACATCACAACTCCATTGAAAATCATGAAATCCTCACCGGATTACAATATGCTCTTTTTCCCTGAAGAAATCCTTAAAAATGACAAGTATGCGCCATTGATTGCGTTTCCAAGGTCGGCCAACGGAACGGTTGAACTGTATATTGATGATGAGCTTTTAAAGAGAGCCGCTGCAAGTCCTGTGCTGCACTTTGAGGACAATCCTTTTTCAAAACTGCCTCTCGGAAAGCATACATTTAAGATAATATACTATGGGGACAGTTACTATCATCCATTTAACAAAACATTCAATTTCACGGTTGTAAACGTGAAGATAACAGTCCCCGAAACAATAAACATCGGACATGACGACTGCATCAGTGTTGAGGCATCAAAAAACACAGAAGGCAATGTCAGAGTATATCTTGATGATGAACTGATTGCCAACTCAAAAACAGAGGATGGGCAATATGTTTTATCCCTTGAAAACTATATAAGCTACAGAAATAATGAAATCAAGGTTGTCTACACTTCCAAGGAATTTTCAAGAACAAAAACTCAGCCTATCAAAATGACTTATGATTTTGATGTATGGCAGTCTTACTTCAATTATGGTGAAAAAAACATTATAGAAGTGACTTTGCCGGATACCTTAAACAATAAGCTCCTTAAAATGCAGATAAATGGTAAGGAGTATAAGTTCATACGTTCAGCGGGAGTTGTCAACAATATCGTTGAAATAGACATTTCCCGTCTTGGTGCAGGCAATTACTCTCTTTTTATATCATATGCAGGTGACTCTAAATACTATCCGTTGAATAAAACCTTCAACTTCACAGTTGATTATGCAATTAAAGTTCCATATGATGTGGAATATAAGGACTCATCAAAGGCATATTTAAGGCTTCCGGAGGATGCTCGGGGTGATTTGATAATAAATATCAACGGTAAACTCTTCGGCCAGGCCAAATTAAACAGGGGGTATGCCCAAATCACTATGGGCGCACTGGCTCCAGGAACCTATAATATAACTGCCCGCTATTGCGGAAATGACTATAATGTTTCAGATTATGCTGGAAAAGTATATGTGTCACCTAAAATCGATTTAACATACAGATTCAGTGAAGGTGAAGACAAATACATCATATTGGAAGTTCCAAAAACCTGCAGGGGATATGTTATATTCGATATTGATGGGAAAGACCATAAGGTGGCAATCAAAAACGGAATCGCAAAATATTCGCTTAAAAATCTGAAAGCGGGCGAACATGACATCAGTGTTGATTATTATGGTGAAGATGGCCACTGGGATCTTTCAAACTGGAGAGTGGTTACAGTATCAAAGGCAAAACTTAAAGTTTCAGCCGAAGCAACATTTAAAGGCATAACTGTTAAGATAAAGCTTTTAAACAAAAATGGCAAGGCAATGGCAAATAAAAAAGTCACAATCAAATTCAACGGCAAAACATATAAAGTTAAAACCAACGCAAAAGGAATTGCCACATTTAAAAAGTCATTAAAGCTTAAAAATAAAAAATATAACTTGAAAGTTAGTTATATGTCTTCAAAATTGGTTAAAAAATTAAAGGTAAAACCAATCACTTTGAAGGTAAGTAAAACAGGCAAAAAACTTATCGTTAAAGCAACAATTAATAAAAAGGCTAAAAATAAGGTGGTCAGGGTCAAAATTAACTCCAAAACATATTCCCTAAAGACAAACAGTAAAGGGATTGTAAAGGTAATTGTCAAAAAACCTAAAACAATAACTGCAATAAAAGCAACTTATCTTAAACAAAGTGTTAAAATTATATAATTTTTTTAATAAATATTCTATATTTGAATATTTTCATTACTTTTTTTTAAAATATCAATCTTAATTCACTTTTTTTAGATTAATGATATTCAACATTCAAAAGTTATTTATATTTTACAATTAAATATATAAATTGTATTCAATTTGAATATATGTGATAAATTATGAAGATAAAACATTTGATAATGGTCAGTCTGATACTGGCTATCTTTACAATTGGTGCTGTTAGCGCATCCGAAGATGTGGATGACGTGACAGCTATGAATGATGCTGAAGATACGATAGTGGATTCAGTTGAAAATGAAAATATCGTCTCTGATAGTTCAGATAAGGGGGAAACTGTTGGGGCTGATAAAGAAATTGAAATGGAAGTGACTGATGTTCCAAAAACAATAAAATATGGCGAATTCATTTCATGTAATGTGACCATCAAAAATGATGATGCTTGCGGTACTTTGTCACTATATGTGGATAATGATGATAATCCTAGTGAATATTCTGTTGAAGGAGGATTTAATGAAGAATGCGGATTTTTGTATTCAATAACCAGATTCGGAAACCATACATTATTTGTAAAATATAGTGGGGACAGCAATTACGCTGATAAAAACATGTCTTTCCCATTCACTGTTGAAGATTATGATATTGAAATCAGCAATCATAATGCAGAATTTGGAAGCGATTATGATCTTTTCATCAATCTTCCTAATACTGAAGGTAAGGTAATTGTTACTTATAAAGGAGTTCAGTATACTGCTGAAAGTAAAGAAGAGACTTATGATTATATTTATGTAACAATTCCTGCAAAAGAATTGGAATACGGTTTGAATAATGTCACTATCAGGTTTATTCCTGCTTCAAATAGCAAATTCAAGGAAAAGACTGTTGAGGATGCATTCAATTGCACTGCCATGATTCACGGGCCTATTGATGGTAAATATGATTATGGTGAAGTTGGAGAAATCACATTGATCTTGCCAAATAATGCTAAAGGCAATTTAACCGTCAAAATCAATGATGAATCTAAAAACATTACAGTTGTCAACGGCAAGGCAAGCTTTTCATTAAATGACCTTGTTTGTGGAAGATATAGTATTGAAGCAAAATATTCCGGTGATGATTATGGGATTGAGGATGATTCATTTGAAATAGAAATCACTCCTAATGTTGTTATTCCGGAATATGTCTACTCCGAAGATGAAAATTATACAATTGTAATTACACTGCCTGAAACAACAAATGCCACTCTGGTCATTACAAAAGGTGATGTTGAAATTTACAACAACGAAAGTGCACACGGCATTATAACCCTTACAGTGGAAACTGGGGAATCAAAAATTCAATTAAGTTATGAGGATGAATCATATAGTTTTGATGGTACTTACCAGGTATCTGTACGTGAGGTCAATCCTAAATTTGAAATGGATATTATATTTGATGAAAAATTATTGAAGGGCAATGAATTTAGTGTTTATATTAATATTCCTTCTGAAGTTGAATATGGCGGAATTAGTGGAGAATTTATATTATATGTCGATGGAAAAAAAGTTTATGAAATTAGTGCCGAGGATTATTTATATATGTCCTATGGACCAGTTAGTTTAGGCAAACACACTTGGACCGTTGAATTTGCAGGGGATAATTATTACTCTGCAGAAAACAAATCTGGATCATTTGAAGTTGGATATATAGAATTTGACATTCCTGAAAACATCACATTTTCATATGGTGATTATAATGCAATAGGTCAGGTAGATATGCCTGATGATGCAACAGGAATGATAACACTTTTCATTGATGGAAAAGAACATGACTCAAGTTTCATAGAAGATGGTAACGGATATATTGGTCTTCATGATATCTCTATGGGCAAACATGATATAGAAGTGAGATATTCCGGTAATTATCCTGACTGTTCATATAAATGTCAGGTGAATGCAGATTACAAATTACGTATCTGGCTTTATAAAAATGAATATGCTTACGGTGAACCTGTAACTGTTGATGTATACTTGCCGATATTTTCAACAGGCAGTGTGGCTCTCAGTGTTGCCGGTAAAAATTACACTGCAGTGGCTGAACATAGTTATGCTTCATTTACTTTAACTGATCTGGCTGAAGGTGATTATACTGCATTTGTAACTTACTTAGGAAACTCCCAATTCCCATCAAAAACAGTCAATGGCACATTTAAAGTATCCGGATATGCAATTATAATGCCTGAGAGTTCACAGGTGAAATATGGTGATGACAACTACATTTCACTGACCCTTCCAAGTGATGCAAACGGCACATTATTTGTAAAAGTTGACGGTAACGAATATAAAAACGCTACTCTTGTCAACGGTAAGGCATCCGTATCACTTAAGGACATTGCACCTGGAACATACTCAATCGAAGCATCATTTGAAGGTAACTACACTGTTGAAACTGTAACTGAAGATGAATTTGAAGTTGAAATCCCTGTTGATTACATTGATGAGGTTGAATTAAACGGAAACGCATGGGTTTACATAATATTGCCTGGTGATGTAAAAGGCAACATTACCATTGACATGGGTGAATTTGGAAAAGAAAACATCACTCCAAAAGATGGAATCGTCAATTTTACCCTGCCGAGCGGAAAACTCGGATACTATAGTTTTACATTAACCTATACTGGTGATGATTATGATGGAATTAGGTTTGTAGAATATTGGGGCGACATAATTGAATACGGTGTTTCAGTATCTCTGGCTAACTTCATATTCCCTGACGAGGATAATATGGATAACAAAATATCATTCACACTTCCGGAAGATGCCAAAGGTAAATTGTCAATTTATCAATTTAATGGTGATACATATAAATATGATCTTTTAGATGAGATTAATGTCACAGGTCCAAAGGTATCAGTTCCTCTGGACATGCTAAAACCTGGAAATCATGACCTTAAAATCGTATACGAAGATGAAAAATACGGTAATTTCACACGAGAACTGGCTTACATGACTATTTCAAAACCGGTTCCTCAAATAAACATTTCAAACTCAGGTAATGATAAGACTGCAGTATTCTCATTTGAACTTCCAAAAAATGCAAATGGTGATTTAATCGTCAAGATTGACGGTGTCAGTTACCATGCCACAGTCAAAAATGGTATGGCTACTTTATCCGTTGATAATTTGGCAAGTGGAAATCATAATGTTTCAGTATTATACTCAGGTGATGAAAACTACACATATGCTGAAGCTAGCAAAATCGTAAGCGTTGCAAGTTCCATTCCTGCAAAAATCGTTGCAAAAGAATTGTCTGTAATCTATTCTGCCGGAACCAAATATACTGTAACAGTATATGCTGAAGGCGGATCATTAGCTACTGGCGTTACTGTTGTAATTAAAATCAACGGTAAAAAGGTTGCAACCGTTAAAACCAACAGCAAAGGTGTGGCCACTTATAATGTGGTGCAAATTCCTGGAACATATAAGATTACAGCTGAAGCTTTAGGTAAAACTGTCACTAAAAAATTAACCGTAAAACACGTTTTAAAACTCCAGAAGGTTAAAGTAAAACGCTCAGCTAAAAAGCTTGTCATTAAAGTGACATTGTCCAAAGTAAACGGCAAATATCTTAAAAGTAAAAAGATCACCCTCAAGTTCAAGGGCAAAAGATACACTGCCAAAACCAGCAGTAAAGGTGTGGCCAAATTCACCATCAAGAAAAATGTCCTCAAAAAACTTAAAGCGGGTAAAAAGGTAACCTATCAGGCAACTTACCTGAAAGATACTGTAAAATATACTGTTAAAGTTAAAAGATAAGTAATTAATTTTACTTATTTTTTCTATTTTTTTTAAAAATTATTAAAATATTTTTATAAATTGAATTTTATCTCTATTTTTTTCAATATCTGATTATTTAATTCATATTTTTTTTAAAATAATATAAACTATAAATAATATGTAAAATAAATATGATATTATATTCAAATAGAATATAAATGATATTATAGATGTGACTAATTATGAAGATAAAACATTTGATTATGGTCAGTCTGATACTGGCTGTTTTAACGATTGGAGCTGTCAGCGCATCAGAGGATATTGATGAGCTTGCAGTTGATAATTTGGATGCTGAGTCATTAGACTTAGCAGTTAAAGAAACAGATTCACTTTCTAAAGTTGATGAAAGTCAAAATCTGGCCGAACCTACAAAAGAAATTGACATGAAAGTTAGTGATGTGCCTGAAAAGGTGAAATATGGTGAAAAAATAAAATTCAATATTAGCATATCCAATGAAGATGCATCAGGTACTGTTCATGTTTATGTTGACGAACCTATTGAAGCAGACAGGGAATATAAAGTGAATGGAATATTTGAAAAAGAATATTCAAGTCCGGATAATATAACTTATGATTTTGGAGAACATAAGCTGTTTATAGAATATTTGGGCAATGGAAATTATTCAAATAAATTATTAAACTACACTTTCCTTGTTGATGATTATGATTTTGCAGTTGACTCAACTCAACCGGCAATATTCGGTTATGACTTCAAACTTAATATTGAGATTCCGAGCGCTGCTGATGGATATATAACTGTTACTTATAAAGATAAAGTGTATAATTATGGTGACTGGTTGGGCTCAATTATACCGGCTCAAGAGTTGGATTTGGGAGTAAATAATGTAACATTACACTTTGAACCATATTCATTATGTGATTTTAAAGAAAAAACAGTTCAAGATTCATTTATCTGTAAACCAGAAATTGCAGGTCCTGATGGTGCCTATGAGTATGGTGATTCAAATATTAATATAACTTTATTTTTACCAAATTTGAGTCAGGGTAATTTATCTGTCACTTGCAACGGGGAACTTTATAAAAACATTAAACTGGAAAATGGAAAAGCAGTTGTCCCATTTAATGATTTTTCCATTGGTAAATATACATTGAGCGCTACCTATACCGGTAAAGACTATGCTGTTGAAAATAAGGAGTTTCAAATTGAAATAATTCCTAAAATTGAAATTCCTAAATATGTATACTCACAAAATGATAATTTCACTATTGTAGTAACATTGCCAACAAATACCTCTGGTAGGTTAATAGTTAAAAATGATGATGGTGAATTTTATAATAATGATTCTGCCAGTGGAATTATAACAATTATTGCTCCAAAATCTGAAGGATTTATTAATTTCAATTATACCTGTGGAAATTATACATTTTGCGATGATAAGTATGTAGCAATTAATGAAGATGACCCTAATATTGATGTATTTTTATATGCTCCTAAAAATGTAGTTAAAGGAAATTTACTTTATTTTTATTTAAACGATGATATTTCCAAATTAAAAGGAACATTCTATATATATGTTGATGATGTTTTAAAAGAAAAAAACTATGTGGATTATTATATTGATTATAATTTGTATTTATATACAGATTCATTAAATATGGGTAATCATACGTTCAGGATTGAATATCAGGATGATGATAATTATTATAAAGTACAACCTATTGTAGGGGTTTTTAATGTAGATTATATTGATATGGATATTCCTGAAGAGTTTAATAGCCGATATCAAAACGAAATTTATATTGGAATTACAAGGTATGAAGATGTAACTGGTGGAGTTACAGTATTTGTGGATGGTATAGAATATGACTTTCAGTTTTTGCAAAATGAGAATATTTTTATGCACCTTAATGATTTAACTGCAGGCACACATGAAATTGAAGTTAAATATGATGGTAATTATCCTTCATTTTCTAAAAAAGGTAATATGACGGTTAATTATCATATTTCAGCATTGATGTCGAATTATCATTGGGATCAGGAGTTTCCAAATTCTTATTATTATGAAGATGATATAGTATTTTATATTTATTTGCCTTATGATTCAACAGGTAATGTAAATGTCAAAATTAATGATAGAAATTATTCCATTGAAGTTAAAAATGATAATAGGGCTCATTTAATTTTAAATGATTTGCCTGAAGGCGAATATACTGCATTTATATCTTATAAAGACAATTCTCGTTTATTTACAGATTCCATTAACATTACATTTAAAGTTTCAGGATATTCAATCAAAAAGATTTTTCCTACACAAGTTAATGATGATTTAATTGTTAATTTAAATTTACCGAGCAATGCAACCGGAAATTTAACAATAAATCTTGATGGGAAATTAGTATATAATTCTCAATTAATTAATGGTAAAGCAAATTTAACTTTTAAAGAAATTGCACCGGGTTCTCATTATATTAGTGCAAGCTACACTGGCAATGATTATGATGTTATGGGGTTAGGTCATGGTTTTGATGTTAATGTTTATCCTTCTTATGAGTCAACTATAGGTCCGGGTCAACATTCAGTTTTATACTTTGAACTTCCAAAAAATTCCACCGGTAATATCACTATTGATCTTGGTGAAAATTTCGGTAAACAAAATATTGCTCCGGTAAATGGAATAATTAACTTCACATTGCCGTATGCCTCTGAAGGCAGACATTTCTTTATACTTAATTACACCGGAGATGACTATGAAATAAACTTTTGGCATATCGATAAAGATGGTTTTGAACGGTTGGATTATACTGTTGATGTAGTGTTTGAGTGTGGAATCCCTTATGATGTCAATTATGGTAATGAAATTCCTTTAAATCTTCCAAATGATGCTAATGGTAATGTGTCTGTTTATGAGGATGGCTCTTTGCTATTTACACAAAAGGTGAACGGTTCCAATAATATACTGTCTTTAAATCAATTAGCAGGTTTTCATGTGTTAAGAGTTGTGTATGAAGATGAAAAATATGGTAAATTTACTGATCATGATTTTAATGTCAGAGTAGTAAATATGGATATTCCAATCATTATTTCAAACACTGGAGATAGTAAAAAATCATTAATCACTTTTGAACTTCCAAAAAATGCTAATGGCTATCTGTTTGTTAAAATCGACAATGGTAATAGTAAGTTAGTGCCTGTAAACAATGGTGTGGCAACTTTAATCATTGAAAATTTATCTGTCGGTCAACATGTAATCGTTGCTAACTATAGTGGTGACGAATATAATTTTAAATCATCAGCAAATAAAACAATCAATGTTGTTGACTCAGTTCCGGCTAAAATAATTGCTAATGATTTGACTGCTTTATACACTGCTGGAAGCAGGTATTCTGTAACTGTTTACGGAACCGATGGCAAATTGGCAAACGGCGTTCAGGTTGTCTTTAAAATAAATGGTAAACAGGTTGGATCTGTAAAAACCGTTAATGGAATAGCCACATATAAGGTAGTGCAAATTCCTGGAACATATAAGATTACAGCTGAAGCTTTAGGTAAAACTGTCACTAAAAAATTAACCGTAAAACACGTTTTAAAACTCCAGAAGGTTAAAGTAAAACGCTCAGCTAAAAAGCTTGTCATTAAAGTGACATTGTCCAAAGTAAACGGCAAATATCTTAAAAGTAAAAAGATCACCCTCAAGTTCAAGGGCAAAAGATACACTGCCAAAACCAGCAGTAAAGGTGTGGCCAAATTCACCATCAAGAAAAATGTCCTCAAAAAACTTAAAGCGGGTAAAAAGGTAACCTATCAGGCAACTTACCTGAAAGATACTGTAAAATATACTGTTAAAGTTAAAAGATAAGTAATTAATTTTACTTATTTTTTCTATTTTTTTTAAAAATTAATATGGGTCTGAGTAATTATGAAGATAAAACATTTGATAATAATCAGTCTGATGCTGGCTGTTTTAACGATTGGAGCTGTCAGTGCATCAGGAGATATTGATGAGCTTGCAGTTGATGATGAGGATACTGAGTCATTAGAATTAGCAGTTAAAGAAACAGATTCACTTTCTAAAGTTGATGAAAGTCAAAATCTGGCCGAATCTACAAATGAAATTGACATGAAACTTGGTAATGTGTCCGAAAATGTTGAACCTGAGAAAACTGAACCTGATTTTGATGTTAGCATTGAAAATGACGAAGTTTATAAGGGTCAGCAAATAAACATTGCGGTTGTGACCAATTCCGAAATCATTAATGACATCAAAATTAAAGAAAATAATAACTATCGTAGCTTTTTCGAAGGTGACAAGGTCACTTTCACTTTCGGCAATTTAGATGAGGGGGAGTATAACTATACTGTTTACTTTAACGGAAATGATAAATTCAAAGACATGTCTAAAGTCGTTTCATTTAAGGTGCTTCCAAAATTGCTTCTTGATGTATCCATTAAAGTTGATGATTTTTACTTCGGGCAGAATGGGGTGGCATATATCGTATTCAATGATACCGTAACTGAAAAGGGACTTGTAAAAACATCTGCAAATACCTATTCAATATTTTTCTTAAATGGAGCGGGTAGAATGACTTTAACAAATTTAAATGTCGGTAAACAGACAATTTATGTAATTCTCAATCAGTCTGTGAAATTTGCACCGGTAACGGCCAGTGCAACATTCAAGGTGCTTCCCAGTTTGGCAAAGATTGTTGTGAAAGATTATCAAACATATTACACATCAGGATATTTCTCCGCAAAAGTCTATGGATTTGATGGAAAACCGCTTAAAGGAAAGAAAGTAACATTCAAATTCAATGGTGAAGAAATCACTGAAATAACAACCAATAATAAAGGTATTGCTAAGTTTAAAGTATTTCAGGCTCCGGGAACTTATATGATTACTGTTGAAGCTTTGGGAAAAACCGTATCTAAAAAATTAACTGTAAAACATATCGTATCCTTAAAAGCAGTCAAAGTTAAAAAATCAGGTAAAAAACTTGTTTTAACTTCCACTGTTAAGATCGCCGGCAAGGCAGTTGCAAACAAAAAAATCAAATTCAAATTCAACGGCAAAGGATACACGGCGAAAACCGATAAGAAGGGTGTTGCAAAAGTTGTCATTGCCAAAAAAATCTTGAAAAAACTCAGAGTTGGCAAAAAGGTAACCTATCAGGCAACTTACCTGAAAGATACTGTAAAATACACTGTTAAAGTTAAAAGATAGGGGATTACTCCTTATCTTTTTTGCTTATTTTAATAGTATTTCATTTTACTTAATTTTCAAGTTAAATTTTTAATAGTTTTCATATGTAACTATCGATTTAATTTAGTCTTTAAATCATTTAATTGAATTTCAATTTCATTGGACTGAGGGCGGTGAATTTGATTAACTATATCTATTTTTAAAAACAAACTATCTTCAATGTCTGAAAAATACATAAGAAAAAATAAAAGCTCCTATATGATAGTTAAGAATTCCAAAAACTATGGCAAATTCAACTCAATTGATGTTGCTAAATTCATAAGGGATGAATTAATCTGCAATGATTGGAATTTGGAATCAATCAGGGAAACATATCAATTTGAGGATGATTATCTCATCATAAAAGTCATTGATGGCAAACTGCAGTGTTTGGGAAAATTCAAACAGCTGCCGGCTCATGAAACAATCGAAAAACTCTACCTGAAACATCTTAGAAATCCAAACGATTCAAAATACGGTCTCAACATCTCAAAAATCTTCGATACATTCATCATTAAAAAAAGAATCGCCGGTGATGACTATATTTTCGGATACTACGACTGTCTTGATGATGCGGAATTTGTAAGAAATCATCTTCTTGAAAACAGTTGGAATGTAAATTCATTCTCACAAATCCAGTATTGCGATGAAACTGATGATTACAGGGTCATTGAAGTGATAGATGATAAGGTATATGTTTTAAACACATTCAAAAGCAAATCAGACATTGATATTGATGAATGCCATAGCGAATTTCTCGCAAAAATCACAAAGCACAAATTAGGTTTGGCCCAACACTCCAATCTTCACGAATTAACTGATAAGGTTGAAGAGCTGGAAGCAAGATTCAACGTTAAGGCACAGGATGATGTCTGGAGCTTTAAAAACACTGAAAATCCGTTGAATGATGTTATATTTAACTTAACTCCATTTCAAAAAAGCGTATATGATGCTGTGAATGACTCAACATTTGATGAGATTAAAAAATCACTGATACGCTTCAAATCAGGGAATTTCGATGAAAAAATCCGGAAAAACCTTGATGAACTTGTTGAGATGGGATTAATAAGTAAAAATGAGGATAATCATAAATATAATGTTAAATGATAAGTTTTGTTTAAAATTAAGCGGGAGCTTTTTTAATCTAGCTCCCCTAATGGTGTTTACTCTCTGTCGCTTAAAAGTTCACCGGCCACGCCAATACTGTCTTTTTCGTAAGCCTGAACCAGTACAGTTATAGCCTCAATCGGCAAACCGTATGCTTCAGCAACAGTCTCGGATACTTTTTTAACCATTTCTCTTTTATCTTCAATACTTATATTCGGGTTTCCAGCAATAGTTATTACAGGCATTTTTTATCACCATTTAATTATATTAACTAATTTAGATAAATAATTTAGTATAGGATTTGATAAGATGCTCGGTGAAAAAGAACTCGTTAAACTGTTTCCGGATTTTAAGGATCTGGTTCAGCCTTCAGGAATCGATTTGGAATTGGATAAAATCTATGTGCAAAAAAGTGCAGGCTCTCTGATTGACAATGAGAAAATTCTGCCTGAAATTGAAGAATTGGAGGGGGATGTATATACTCTAAAGCCACACACTGCTTATCTTGCAAGCATTAAAAGGAAAATTAAAATACCTAAAGGCTACACAATGCTCTATCTTCCTCGCTCAACACTTTTAAGATCATTTGTTTCAGTTCAAACTGCAGTGGGAGACCCCGGTTTTTACGGAACACTGATGTTTATGGTTTATAATCATGGAGAATTTGAATATAAGATAAAATCCGGTGACAGAATAGCTCAGGCAGTTGTGTTTCCGGTTGAAGGCTCAGGAGAGTATAACGGATCATATCAGGAAGTGGAAGAGTGAATGTTGCCGATAAAATTGTTGAAATCCTTGAAGAGGAAGGCATACTAAATGTTTTCGGAGTTCCGGGCGAGCAGATAATGCCGTTATACAGGGCATTGTCTGAGTCTCATGTAAATCATATTCTGACACGTCATGAACAGGCTGCTGCTCATGCGGCGGACGGGTACACAAGGTCCAGCGGTAAAATCGGAGTCTCAATTACAACAGCATCACCCGGAGCACTAAACACCGTCATGGCAGTTGCAACAGCATACAAGGACAATATACCTATTTTACTGTTAACCGGTGATAATGAACTGAAATACAGGGGAACTGACCATTTTCAAACAACACCTCAAAGTGAAATATTCAAACACATAACACAATCATCATACAATCCATTAAACGGCACTGAAGCAATCTACATCCTTCGAGCAGCAATATATGAACTTAAAAACAATCCGAAAGGACCCATTCACATTAACCTTGCTAAAGATGTTCTTTTAAGTGAGGATTTTGATGACTTTGATTTGTGCTATCTGTGTGAAGATGACCTGTCAAACATTTCAAGGGCACAGGATTTAATCGACAGCTGCGAAAAACCTCTTCTTATATTAGGTGCCGGTGCAATAAGTCAGGCTCAAAAGATAGAAACACTGGTAAATAAATACAATATTCCAGTAACAACCACATTTCATGGGAAAGGAACAGTTTCAGAGGATAATCCGTTGAATCTGGGACTGTGCGGAATACGTGCAAATCCAAGGGCAAGATATGCATTTGAAAATGCCGACTGCATAATCGGACTCGGAATAAAGGCAAGCGAAAGGACATTGCCTGAAATCCCGGATAATTTCATACATGTAAACATAAACCGGGATGTTTTGCTGGGGGACTATCCGATTCACGGAAAAGTCGAGGATTTCCTTTCAGAAATTAAATTCAAAAATGCTGACTGGATGAGTGATATCTTAAAAATCGATGATTCATACAATCTTGAAGGATTGGACAGTGAAGGCAAGCCTCAAGCTGCAATCAAATGCATTCTTGAGAAGTTTTCAGATAATATTGTCGTATCCGATGCGGGTTCACACACCACATGGACAACACTTTTAAAAAAATCATCAAGGCCAAGACAGCTCTTGTTTTCAGGGGCAATGGCTCCAATGGGATATGGACTTCCAGCAGCAATAGGAGCATCCCTTGCAGCTGATGAAAAGATAATCGTCATAAACGGTGACGGGGATTTCCAGATGAACCTTCAGGAGCTTGCAACCCTTAAAGAGCAGGATTTGGATGTAATAGTATTTATCTTAAACAACTCCGAATACGGAATCATAAGGCAATGGCAGGAAGAATTCTATGACATGGAGTCATATCAGGTTGAATTAAAAAACCCGGATTTTGTAAAGCTGGCTTCAAGTTATGGCATTGATGCAATACGTGCCGATAATCTGGATGACCTTGAATTGGTATTGGATAGAGATTTAACCGGACCGCTGGTTGTTGAAGTTATTGTGGAAAGTGAGAATATTCCTTTACCTCATTAAATCCGTTTTTTTACCACTGCCAACCATTATGAATCATGAATTCATCAAAAGTCATGCACGGAATGTCCAATTCCTTGCAAACATAAGGAATATTTCGTTTAGGTGGTCTGTGGACAGTTTCATTTGTTACGACAGTGCTGCCGTCAACCATGGCTGTTGAAATAAGGTAGGGATCTGCCCAATAAGGTTTATTTTCACCATATTTTTGGAAAATTTCAAATGACTCTAACTTGTGCATTGCATTCCAATAATCCATGGAGTTTCTTTTGTTAGATAAATCAACAAAAAATCTGTATTCCTCATCAATATTTTCCCATTTTTCATTCAATGCATCCTCGGTTTTTGATAATTCATTGTGAACTTCAGGAACGGAGTATATTGTATTATTTTCAAGCATGCAATAAATATTACTCCATAATGATTTAAAAATCAGAGGATTATAGTATTTCAAATCTATAATGATATAGTATCAAAAACAAATGTTTCCATATAATCACATGAATAACTGTTCGGTCAATTCATCAACATGCTTTAATCTCAAATTGATGTTTTGTGAAAATTCAACACTTGAAATAACGCCATTTTCATAAGCATTCAGCATCAAACGTGAATACAGTGTTCCATGATATTTAATCTGATTTAAAACTGGTGATCCTCCACCAAAGCTTTTTTTATTTGATTTAAATTTAAAATCTTTTTTCAAAATCTCATATGAATTAGGATAAGCTTTACCGGTGTGAATTAATCTTAAAAGTAGAGATTCTTTACTGACACCATATTCATTGGACAAATCTTTCAATTCCTGTTTACTCCACTCATTTGAATTTTTGTTTAGAACAATTGGATTTTTCAACAAATCTTCTTTTGGAACCAAAAATTCGGCTGCAACATTGTTACATAACCATTCCTTTGAATTATTTTTATCCACATCACATATGGCGCTTTCACCTATTATCAAATGTGTTAACTCATGAAACAAAGAAAATATTCTTCCATTAGGAGAATCCGCACCATTCAACAGTATGATGGGATGTTTGTCATAATAAATGCATAATGCTCTCATTTCCTTTAAGTCCACTTTAGGTATTTCAAAAACCAAAACTCCCAGTTTTGAGCTTAAAATTTCTTTCCATTTGTTAAGGAAGTTGTAATGGAGTGTATCTTTCCGATTATTGTTGTAAAGCCATGATTTTTGTTCGGTTAAATCAACATTTAAAATCTCTCGAATATGTCTGCTTAATTGTGGAATATTTTCTGAATTTAGTCGGTACTGTGAAAATGAAGTTAAAGGACGGTGCATTTCACCCATTATTTCAAGAAATGTATCTCTTCTTGATATAACTTCCATTATCCCAATTGTTAATGCAGGGGAGATATTATTTAGATTTAAGTTATCTGATTTTCTATATTCGATTAATTCTGGATTAATGTGTTTTGGAAATTTTTCTCTGAAGAAAAAAGCGGTTGGCCTTTTAAAATATCTGCTTATGTCGCATAATTGGTTCCATGCCGGCATTAATTTTCCAGATTCCCATTCTTCAAATTTGGGTTTTATCTTATTCGGTAAATTTTCATAATCATATCCTGAATCAATTCTGGCCCATTTCAGTGCTTTAGGATTAATTTTAACTCTTCCCCTCTTTTGGCTTCCTATTATTTAATTTATCGGGTGCGGAGCTCCTGATTTCATATATTTTTCCATGCAATTTTTCTTAAAATTAATTATTCGCGGAAAAAACATTTATTTTTCATAACATGTAAATATAGTATGTTCTTTTTAATATTTATACTTTCACTTACTTTTGAGGGCAATTTAACACGATTAAATCAATATTTATATTTGAATACAATTTTTCACATACTCTTTAATGATTTCAGGCATATTTTCAACCTTATCAAGTGGTGCAAAATAAAAATCATCATTTTCGGTGTAAATTATTCCAAGGGGTTTTATCTCAGCTGATGACAATACATCTTTAACGTGGAGTATTTTTGTTTGAAATACGAATGTTAAACCGTAGAGTTCACTAAACTCATAGTTAGATTCCTCTTTTATTTCAAAAATCTCCTTAAGATCTCTGATAATGTCATCGCTCATCTAGAACACCTCTTATAAGTAGTCTGATGTCTTTGTTAAGAGCCAGTCTGATTGTTGGGACTATCAGTTTGATTATTCTGATTTCTATTTCATTTATTCCCTTTCCGTCAAGTTGACTTCCGTTAAATGATGGTTGGGCGCTTATTTTCAGGTTTTTGTCAATCGGGTTTATGATTGCCAGAACTCCCCATATTATGCCGATATATTTTCCTGTATCTGCAAAACTGTCCATGCCTATAATGAAATGGTTATGGATTTTATTAATCTTAATTGAATTTAGTATGGTTTTTAAATAGTTTAATATGTCTTTAAAACAGGGTTTTGCCAATTCTATTATTTTTTTGATGTTGCGGTCTTTTTTGCTTTCCTCTTTTTCATCATCACCGCTGTCTTTTGATGGAAATTCGGCTGAGTAGACCTTGATTTTTCTTAAAATAAGTATTTTTAAACATCCTTCAAATTCACTGCCGGTTTTATTGTACTCGAATGTTATTCTGATTCCCATTAGGAGTAAAATAATTAAAAATAAGATGATTATTAGGATAATCATCCATAGGATGTTTAACATGCAGTGAATTTCCTATTCTTTAAGTTGTTCGTCGTTTGTACTGAATTCAGGTTCTATGTATTCGGATTCATCGTAGTATTCAGCGCCGCCCTGCTGTGTTTCCAGGAATGTTTTTACAAGATCGGTTACGATGAGTCCAATGTCGGATATTGCCTTGTTGGTTTCTGTACCTTTGCTTAGGTCAAGTACACGAACTCCTTCTGCATCGTTTCCTTTTTTAGGTAGCATCACCATGGATATAGGTTCCACTCCTGCACCTGCACCTGCCGCATCACTGCCTTCGCTACCTAGTATGTTTTCACCAGCTCCGAATCCTACTCCCATTTTCATTACTGGAATGAGGATTTTATCTTCGGTTTCTATTGGTGTGCCGATTACATTGTCCACATTTATCAGTTTTCGTAATTCTTCAACGGTTGTTTTAATATTGTTTGACATATTTTCACATCCTATTTATGTGGTATTATTTTTGTTTTTGTTTATTAAATAATTTTTTTATGTAATACTTTTTTCAGTATTTAGACATAAGTTTCAAGTGTAACTTTTCACTTATAAGTTCTAACACACAAAATGTAGACGTGCATTTCAAGTGTAACTTTTCACTTATAAGTTCTAAGACACAATGTGGAGACATGTATTTCAAGTGTAACTTTTCACTTATAAGTTCTAACACACAAAATGTAGACGTGCATTTCAAGTGTAACTTTTCACTTATAAGTTCTAAGACACAATGTGGAGACATGTATTTCAAGTGTAACTTTTCACTTATAAGTTCTAACACACAAAATGTAGACGTGCATTTCAAGTGTAACTTTTCACTTATAACTTATCATATCAAAAATTTCTCAAAAAAACAGGTACTTATAAGTTATAATAATATCAAAATTCAAAAAAAAGTAAAAAAACAGAATCATAAGTATGATTCTGCAATGGATGCAACACCTGCACCGGCATCTTCAATTGCACCTAAACCTTTTAAGGTCATACCGATAGCTGCAAAAGTTTGAACCAATTCTTTATATGAGATATTACCCATGTGTCCGATTCTGAAGATGTTTCCTTTAAGGTGATCTTGACCTCCGGCCAATTCAACACCATATTTGTCACGTGTGGTTCCTCTAAAGTCACTGTCAGCGATTCCTTCAGGCATTTTAACTGCAGTTACTGTAGCAGAGGATACTGCCTCATCAGCGAATAATTCTAAACCTAATGCTTTAACCGCTGCAACACTTGCTTTAGCGGCTTTGTGGTGACGTGCAACCCTTTCATCAATTCCTTCTTCAATAACCATTTTCAATGCTTCATTCATTGCATATGTAAGTGAAACTGATGGGGTGTATGGGGTTTCAGGAGGCACTTTGCTTCCGCTTTTTCTAGCAGCTTTCAAGTCTAAATAGAAGGTATTTGTTTCCACTTTATCCACAGCAGCCCAGGCATCATCGCTTAAGGTAATTGCTGCCATTCCTGGTGGTGCTGCAATACATTTCTGGGATCCGGTAAGACAGACGTCAATTCCGAATTTGTCAACATTCACTTCATCTCCTGCAAGGGAAGATACGGTATCTACGATGTATAATGCATCATAGTTTTTCATTACTTTACCGATTTCCTTGATAGGTGCAGCTACGCCGGTGGATGTTTCATTATGTATTACACTTACAGCCTTAATGTCTTCATCGGCATCAAGTGCTTCTTTTATAGCTTCAGGGGTTACTGCAGTTCCCCATTCAACTGCCAATTCCTGTGAATCGATTCCATGAGTTTGCGCAATTTTCATGAATCTTTCACCGAATTTACCGCCTACAACATTTAACATTTTTTCACCAGGAGCCACAGTGTTGGCAATACCTGCTTCCATTGCTGCAGTTCCGGAACCGGTTAATAAATAAGAATCATTTTGAGTTTGGAAAACTTTACTCATTAATTCGGTAGTTTCAGTTAAAATTTCACCATATTTTGCTCCCCTGTGGTTAACAACAGCCTGTGACATTGCATTGAGTACTCTAGGATGCACGGTTGTTGGTCCTGGAAGCATTAATAAAATATCGTTCATTAAATATCCTCCAATTTTCTAGAAAATTGGCTTATTTCAAGCCATATATATTTTTAAATCTTATACTTATTAAAGATTTTTAATATGAGTTTTATTCAAAATTTTGACATGCTGGGATATGGATTTTATAATATTGTCTAATTGGGGATTATAATTTTTACCAACTGTTTAAATACTGTAATGACTAATATAGTAGTATGCAATTCAGCGGAGAGGAACTTACCCCAAAAAGAATATTCAACTACGTTTTCGGCCTGTACCTCATAACATTGGGGGTGGCATTTTCAATAAAATCAGGCCTCGGCTCAGCTCCGGTAAGCTCAATACCATATGCAATGGACCTGATCTGGCTTATCAACATAGGAGTTGCAACATTCATATTCCATGCAATACTTGTCCTGATAGAATGGATTTTATTAAAAAAAGATTTTAAAAGAAAACATTTCCTTCAGGTATTTGTGGGGGTTCTTTTCGGAGTGTTCACAAGCTTTTCCGTGTCTCTCATGGCTTTCATCCCTCCTGCAGATAATTTCGCAGTGGCATTGCTCATGAGTGTTCTTTCAATATTCCTGATTGCTCTGGGACTGTTTTTCTATGTTCCTACCAATCTGATTCCATTATCTGTTGAAGGGGTAACTCAGGCAATAGCAATCGTATCAAACAGACCGTTTTCAAAAGTCAAGGTTTACATAGACATTACAATAGTTGCAACTGCCCTTGCTCTAAGCTATGGATTTTTAGGACAGTTCGGAAGCGTGGGAATCGGAACAATACTTGGGGCGCTCTTTATCGGAACAACCGTTAAATATATTCATAAATTAAACCTTCACCTCACAGGCAATCATGTGGATTTAAAAAAGATGTAAGATATATATTATATCATGATTAAAAGGATATGCTCATTTGTACTTGGACTGTTCATAATGTCTGTGGGTGTGGCATTTGCCATCGTATCGACACTGGGAACAACTCCAATAAGCTCAATTTCCTATTCTCTGGCCTTAATCACCAACATAAACATTGGAATAACAACATTCATTTTCAATGCCGCACTGATACTGGTGCAGTTTCTGATTTTAAGAAAGAGATTTCATAAAAAAAGATTGCTGCAGCTTATAAACTGTGTGCTTTTCGGATATTTCACCGACCTGGCACTGTATCTTGTATCATTCGCTCCCTTTGACGGGTCAATTTTAATGTGTGTACTGTTTTTGATTATAAGCATTGTTTTAACTGCATTCGGTATCTTTGTCTACATGCCGGCCAATATCGCACCTCTTCCGGGGGAAGGGTGTGTCGAATCCATTGCAATCGTTACAGACTGGCGATTTTCAACAATAAAAATCGGATTTGATGCGACAATGGTGATAATCTCACTTGTAATGTGCGGATTATGGTATACAAACATTTTAGGATCTGTAAACATCGGAACAATAATATCTGCGTTTATGGTCGGATTCACCTTAAGGCAAATCAATAACCTCTATGAGCATATAACCGGCTCATCGGTGAATGTTGTAAATAAAAATTAGTTTAGAAGTGTCTGGCTTCT
Organism: uncultured Methanobrevibacter sp.; assembly: GCF_946408925.1. GTDB lineage: Archaea > Methanobacteriota > Methanobacteria > Methanobacteriales > Methanobacteriaceae > Methanocatella. The sequence goes on along the minus strand of NZ_CAMJUE010000012.1, from coordinate 18,836 downwards.
AAACCAATGCAAAAATAGTTTCAAGATTTTCTATTTTCAGATTGTCCTCATGTCGGTTAAAGTTCACTGCATCTTTAACACAATAATTAATATTATCAAACCCCCTATATTCAAAATCTTCTTTATTACTTTAAATTTTAAGTTATATATTGAAAAAAGGCAATAGTGCATTCTATTCATAATTTAAGACGTTTTAATCAATATTTGCTTTGACCTGTAAACAATAGTTTTTTAACAAATAAATTGCTTATATTATATATAGTGAGGTTTAAACATGGAATTTGGACTTTGGGAAAAATATTACACAGAAATTCTTGAAGATTTTAGTTTTTCACGAGAAAACGATGAGGAATCAGCAAAACTCTTGGATGAAATATTGTCAGTTGAAGGATGTCTTACCCTTGAAGATTTAAAGGGATATGTTGACTTTTCAGATAAGTTCATAGTCTTCGGTGCAGGCCCTTCCCTAAAAGAGCATGTAAAATTGCTAAAGGAAAATTATGACCTGAAAGACTACATACTGGTGTCTGCAGACGGTGCAACAACCGCTCTTATTGAGGAAAAAATCGCACCGGATATAGTTGCAACAGACCTGGATGGAAATCTTGATGACATTTTATTGGCCAATTTCAGAGGGGCAAATATAGTGATACATGCTCACGGAGATAATATTGATAAGATTGCAAAGCTCACACCATTCTTTACAAGCGTGCTTGGAACCACACAGGCTCAACCTGTGGGAAACCTCTATAACTTCGGCGGATTCACCGACGGGGACCGTGCACTCTTTTTGGCAGTGGCATTAGGGGCAAGTGAAATAACTCTTGCCGGAATGGATTTCGGAGATATCGTAACCCGATACTCAAGGCCGAAGATTGAAACAGAAACCGCAAAGGCCGATGAGTTTAAAAGGAAAAAACTGGTCTATGCAGAGAGGCTTACACAATGGATAATTGACAATGAAAATGTGGATATTATCAACTTGTGCGAATAACAATATTTTAAAATGATAAAAGTATAATATGATAACATGGGAATTGAAGATATTTTAATGTATGATGAAAGTCTTTTTCAAAACATAAATGCTTTTGATCCGGATTATTATCCTCCAAACTATAATTTCAGGGATAGTCAAATGGAGGCAATGGCAATGTCAATCAGGCCTGCAATGAGGGGAGGAAAACCGTCAAATGCAATTGTTTTAGGTGCACCGGCAACAGGAAAAACAACAGCAGTTAGAAAAGTGTTCGAACTGGTTGAAAAAAACACTGAAAAAGTTGTATGTGTCTATATCAACTGTCAGCTGCACACAACACGTTTTGGAATATTTTCCCAAATCCACAAAAAGCTCTTCGGACATATTCCGCCTGAAACAGGAGTGCCTTTCTCAAGAATATATGACAAAATCATGAAAGATCTTCAAAAAAATGAAAAAGCGCTGATTGTCGCATTGGATGATATAAACTATCTGTTCCAATCAAAGAATGCCGACAAGGTTCTTTACGATTTGCTCAGAGCATATGAGGAATATCCGGGGGTTCGAACAGGAATATTCACAATACTGTCTGATTTGGAATTCAGATATGCCTTTGATAAAAACGTGAATACAGTCTTCATTCCTCAGGAAATCACATTCCCATTATACACTTATTCCGAAATAGAGGATATTTTAAGAGACCGTGCCAATGCGGGATTTTTCCCAAACGTGCTTCCGGATGATATTCTTGAACAGGTTTCCATGTACACACTTGAAAACGGTGATTTGAGAGTTGGAATCAACATTTTAAGAATATGCGGAAATATTGCCGAAGCTGACGCAAGCCGGGAAATCACTCAAAAACATTTTGACAGAGCCATTGAGTCACTTGTGTCTGTGGATATATCCGAAACCTTAAAATCCCTCAATGATAATGAAAAATATATTTTAAGAATGATAGCTGACAAGGAAGGCATGTTCAATGCAGGTGAACTGTCCAAAATATATAAGAAAAAAACAGGATCAAGTTATGCATCATTTAACCGTGCATTGGATAAGTTGGAGTTCGTAAGACTGATTGATACAAAATATACCGGAAAAGGGGTTAGAGGAAATGCCAGAGAAATTACACTGCGTTTCAACCCCGATGATTTCTCATTCTAAATTTTCCGGTAGTGGGAAATTAGTTTTTTTCTGTTAACATTAGAGTATATTGCATGGCATGCTCATAGTCTAATGTGCAGCTTTAAGGGTTTGGCATTGTTTTTTTTGCTAACTCCAGTTTTAAATGATTGGAGCTTGAGCTGCTACAACAGAAATAACAGATAAAAGTAATGCTGCTATTACTACAAGCACTACCATGCAAGATTGAATGTCTAAATTGCTATAATTTAATTCGTCTTTCACTGAACTTCTTTTTCTTAAATCTACTTGAATTGTGGTGTCTTTATTGCCTATCATTTTAATCACTATATTAAAATTGTAAAAAGTACATATATAAGCAAAGAGTGAGAGCATTTGGTAAATAATATTTTGATGTGATAGTCATGAAAAAGTATGAATATTTTGAAGTAACAGCCGATATTGGACTTAAGGCATATGGTAAGAATATGGAAGAGGCATTTGAAAATGCGGGACTGGCGATTTTTAATATAATTTCAGATACTTCCGATATAATGTCAGTAAGGGAAATTGAATTTGAACTGACATCAGAAGATGAAGTGTCTCTTTTATATGATTATCTGGAGGAGCTTCTGTTTTATCATGAAGTTGAATTCATGCTTTTCAGTGAATTTCATGTTAAAATTGATGAAAATCTGCACCTTACAGCCAAAATTAAAGGTGAAGAGATAAATTGGGATAAGCACGAAAGAAAAACTGAAATAAAGGCAATAACATTTCATAAGATGAAAGTTGAAAAAACTGACGGCGTTAAACTTCAGGCCATTGTTGATTTATGATTTCATCAGTCATTTGGCCCTATTTTTTCAAAGATAATTATAATTATATATAATAGTGACTATATCCATTATTATGAAAAGAACAAAAATCGTCTCAAGAAACTTTGAAATGGTCATGGGGATTGTGGGTTCTGTAATAGGAATATTTTCCGGATCGTTTTTAATATTTCTTGAAAACATCGGAATGGAGCATGCTCCATTTTTAGGGATAGTTGCAATTATTGCATCAATTTTGGGAATTGCTTCAACATATTACGTTAGAAAAAACCCTGAAATTGCTGGGGTGGGATTCGTAGTCGCCACCATGTTTGTAATTGTAGGGTCAGCATACATCAATGTTTTAAGTGCAGTGTTCTTGCTTGTAGCAGGCGTGTCTGCACTGTTTAGAAAATAGTTTTTACCAAAACCTTATTAAAACACCACAAATATATATTAAAGTATAATATTTCAGTGATACTATGAGCATTAAAGATAAAATTAAAAAAGTTAGTGATAACATTTATGAAATCCCAGGATCTTTTAACAAATCAATGAGAGCTTCCGGGAGGTTTTATATAGCTGACGAATACTTCGATGACTTGGAAGACGGTGCTATCGAACAGATTGTTAATGTTGCTTGCCTTCCAGGGGTTCAAAGATACTCAATAGGGCTGCCTGACATCCACTTCGGATACGGATTTCCAATAGGTGGAGTTGCGGCATTCAGCCTAAGAAACGGTATTGTATCTCCAGGAGGAGTCGGTTTTGACATTAACTGTGGAGTGAGACTGATTAAATCCAACCTGAAGCTTGAGGATATCGAGGACAAGCTTGATGAACTTACAGAAAAGCTCTTTAAAAACATACCTTCAGGTGTGGGAAGCAAAGGCAAGATAAAACTCAAAAAGGATGAAATCAATGACGTGCTTGATTATGGGGCTGAATGGGCTGTCAAAAACGGTTACGGATGGGATGAAGATTTGGAAGTCCTTGAAGAAAACGGAAGAATGGTTGATGCAGACTCAAGCATAGTGTCTGACAAGGCCAAAAAAAGAGGAATTCCTCAGCTCGGTTCACTGGGTTCAGGAAATCACTTTTTGGAAGTGCAGATTGTTGATGAAATCTACAACGAAGAGGCCGCAAAGGTGTACGGCCTTGAAAAGGGAATGATAGTGATAATGATTCATTCAGGATCCCGTGGATGCGGACACCAGATCTGCTCAGATTACCTGAGGATAATGGACAAGGCATATAAGAAATACAAAATCAAGCTCAATGACAGGCAGCTTGCATGCGCTCCTCTGGATTCAAAAGAGGCACAGGATTACATTCAGGCAATGGCTGCTGCCGCCAACTATGCATGGGCAAACAGACAAATGATGACTCATTGGATACGTGAAACCTTCGAGGATGTTCTTGGAAAATCCGCAAAGGACATGGAAATGAGTATTGTATATGATGTTGCACACAACATCGCCAAAATGGAAACACATAAGGTATTCAACCGTGAAGAGGAAGTCCTGGTACACCGTAAAGGTGCAACAAGAGCATTCGGACCTGGAAGAGAGGAAGTTCCTGAAAAATACCGTGAAATCGGACAGCCTGTACTGATTCCAGGAACAATGGGAACCGCTTCATATGTACTGCACGGTACCGAAAAGGCAATGGAAGAGACTTTCGGTTCAACCGCACACGGAGCAGGCAGGGTACTGTCCCGTTCCAGAGCGAAAAAGGATTATGATGCTGATGAAATCACAAGTAATCTGGAATCAAAAGGCATTAAAATCAAGGCCACAAGCAAACATGTAATCGAAGAGGAAGCTCCGGGTGCATATAAGGATGTTGATTCAGTCGTTAGAGTATCCGACAGTACCGGAATTGCCAAACTTGTTGCAAAAGTAAGGCCGCTATCCGTTTGTAAAGGATGATACTGTGATCGGTATAATTGGCGGAAGCGGAGTTTATGAAATCACCCAAAAGGCAGATTCCAGTATAAATGAATTGGTTAAAACTGACTATGGCGAAGTGGAGGTATCCATTTTGGATATCTGTGGCAAAAAGGTGGCTTTCATTCCAAGACATGCCTCCGGACATTCCATTCCGCCACATAAAATTAACTATCGTGCAAACATTGATGCCCTCAAAAAGGTCGGAGTTACAAAAATCATTGCAACAAACTCAGTGGGCTCAATGAATACTGAACTGCCGCCGGGATCATTTGTAATTCCTGATGACTTTCTTGATTTTTCACAGGATAGAGTTAAAACTTTCTATGAAGATAAGGTTGTACATATAGATGTAACCGAGCCATATTGCCCAACTTTGCGTGATGTTCTGGATAAATCCGGTGATGTGATTCTTGGGGCAACCTATGTCTGCACAGAAGGGCCAAGATTTGAAACTCCTGCTGAGATTAAAATGTTTAAAATGCTTGGAGGGGACCTTGTGGGAATGACAGGTGTTCCGGAAGTCACTCTTGCACGTGAAAGGGAAATATGCTACAATTCAATATGCATAGTCTCCAACTATGCTTCAGGAATTTCAGACAGTGAACTGACCATTGATGAAGTCTTTGAAATGCTGAAAGAAAAGGAAGCTGACCTACTTGAACTGATATATAATTTCATAAAAAATGTTGATGATTCACAGGATTGCATATGCAATCATGCATTGGATGGTGCTGAAGTATAACTATTAAAATAATTAATGGGAGTTGTGATTTAATGCGTTTGGCTGTAGTGTCAAGTGACGGGGAAAATGTCGACCTCCACCTTGGAAAGGGAAAATCATTATACATCTATGATTACACTGATGATCTGGCATTTGTCGAGAAAAGAGAAATCGAAATTGCAGAAGATGCAAAACATCAGGGCGGAAAGGTAATTAAAACCTGCAGTGACTGTGATGTTTTGATTTGTGTTCAATATGGTTTTAAATCAAAAATCAAAGCAGAAGATGCAGGCATTAAACTTGTCATGGATGAAGGTCCGATTGATGAAGTCCTTGAAAGATACATCGATCATGTTGAATTCATGAAAAACTAATATATGGTATACGATTTTCAATCTATTGTAACTTTTCTCTAAAACTTCGTTTATGAGCTTGAAATTAAATTTTAAGCTCAAATAATTTTTATTTGAAAATATATTATATGTGGTTGAAAATTTATTATTTATTTTATTTTCAAAATTTCCGGCTTTTTTTCCAATTTTTGATAATCTTTATATACCAGTAATAAAATAATTAATTGTAACCTTTATGGGCGGGTTTTAAAAATTAAAACTTAATTAAAGATATTTACTTAAAAAAACGTGAGTCAAGCTCACAATAGTCAAATAAACGATTGTAAATCTATACTTATTTAAAATCATTTTTACAGTTTAATTAAGACTAGTTTTAAAATTTTAATGGCGTAACGCTAGAATTATATATAAATATTATAGGATTGATATAATGGCAAAAGCAAAAGCAAGACGTAGAGTACGTGATACATGGAAAGAAAAATCCTGGTATACTATTAAAACACCAGTGAACTTTGAAGATAAAGAAATTGGAGAAACTCCAGCTAAAGATCCTGAACTTCTCATCGGAAGAGGAGTTGAAGTTACCATGAGGGAATTAACCGGAGACTTCTCAAAACAATACATCAAACTCAGATTTGAAATTGACAATGTTGCAGGAAACGTTGCAAACACCAAATTCACAGGTCACAAAACAACAACCGATTACGTAAGAAGCATGATTAGAAGAGGAACCTCTAGAATCGACGCTTCAGCAATTGTAAAAACAAAAGATGACCGCAAATTAAAATTACAAGTTTTAGCTGTAACCATCAGAAGAGCAAAATCTTCCCAACAAAGATACATGAGAAAAACCATCGAAGACTTGCTCATTGAAGCAGCAGCTGAAAGATCATTTGATGATTTGGTACAGGTATGTGTAAACGGTAAACTAGCATCTGAAATTTACCACAACGCTAAAAAAATATACCCTCTCAAAAGGGTTGAAATCATCAAAAGTAAAGTAATCAAATAGGATTACTTTCATTTCTTATTTTTTTCACCATTTTTTTATATTGTATATTTTTTCACGCTCCTTTTGTTTAAATTTTGATTCATTTCTTGTGTTTATTTTATACATAATTTTTAACTTCAAAAATATTCATTCATTTTTTCTAATTTTTGAATATTATTTGTTTATTTTTTTGCATTTTTTTTATTTCAATGTTTTGTAATTTCTATTGTAGAATGAATGATTTTTATCCAATTTTTGCATTTTAAAACATTATCTTGCCCATTAATTTGCTATGATTAAAATTAATTCATCATTTTAATCAATTTATTGAATAATTTTTAATTATTTTTTGATTACCTTAAAGAAAAATATTATATATGGGGTTTATCTTAATAATATATATTATTATATCCACTCTTAGTTTCTACATGAAAAAATTGATTGATTGAAATGAGGTAATATTATTAGTAGAAAGCAAATAGTTGTAATGATTTGCATGGCACTGGTGTTTTTATCAGCACTTTCATTTGTATCCGCAGGTGATTTGTCTGATAACGTGACAGTATCTGACACAAACAATCAAAACACCATTGAAAAAGCAAATGTTCAACAGGAAATCCTAGGAGAAAGTCAAGATACATTTGACGATTTGGATAAAGTAATCCACAATAGTTCCGTAGTCGAAGGTGGAGTTGTTGAGTTAAATACGGATTATACTTTTTCTGATGCTGACAATGCCACAGTAGGCACCGGCGGAATCAACATTTCTAAAAGCATTACCCTTGATGGTAAGGGATATACATTAAGCGGTTCTGATAAATCAGCAATATTAAGAATTACAAATAATTCCCATGTTATTCTGGTAAATATCACATTTACAAATGCTAATGCAACAGATGGTGGGGCAATATATATTGAATCAGGTTCCACTGTCGAAATCAGGGACTGCAGTTTCCAAAGTAACTTCGCTTCAAATAACGGTGGTGCCATATTCATAGCCAGCGATTCTCTAACCTCTACTTCAACAATCATTAATTCAGTTTTTAGCAAAAATTCCGCTTTAGGTAATGGTGGAGCAATATATGATACCTCATCCACTTTAAATGTCACACTCTCCAGCTTCTCATATGACAATGCAACATATGGTGGTGGACTCTATGTAGGCGGTGTGACACATATTAGTCAAACAGTATTCGATCATGAAAGTGCTTCCGGTGGAGGTGCAATTGAACTTCTGGATGATATTGAAAATTATTCTACAATAGAAAATTCCACCTTCCAAAATTGTTATTCTATTGGAGACGGAGGTGCAGGTTATATTCGTACCGGCAATGCTGTTGTGAAAAATGTAAAATTCATAAACAATACAGCAGGTGATGATGGTGGTGCACTATACTGGGAAGGTAATGATGGTTTGATGTATAATATTACCTGTATCAACTGTAAGGGTATCAGTATAGATAAACCTAATAATGATACTTCAAGTACCCGTGGTGGTGCAATATGTCTTACCGGTAATAATATTAGTATTGTCAAATCCACTTTCACATCATGTATTGCATATATGGATGATGGTAAGGATTCATCCAAGGTAGATGGTGGTGCAATCTTTGCTACCGGTAATGATGTAATTATGAGGGAAGTCACCTTCAGTGACTGCAGTGCCATTAATGGTGGTGGGGCATTATATGTTATAGGTAATGACACCCATATTATTGACTGTAGTTTTGATGATTCCAATGCAAAGGATGGTGCGGCACTATATGTTGAAGGTGATTTATGTCATCTTTACAATTCAACATTTACAAATAACATTGCTGAAGATGATGGTGGTGCAATATACTGGGAAGGCAGTGACGGTATAATGTATAATATTACATGTACCAACAATAAGGGTATAAGTTCAGGCACTTCAAGTTCAAGAGGTGGAACAATATGTCTTACAGGTGACAATGTCACTGTGTCCAAGTCCAGTTTCAAAACATCTTCAGTCACTATTGCATCAAGTAGGGATTCATCAAAGATTGATGGTGGAGCACTTTTCCTTACCGGTAATGATATCATTATAAAAGAAACAGTATTTGATGACTGTAAGGCCACAAATGGTGGTGGTGCAATATATATTATAGGTAACAATACCCATCTTTTAGACTGTAACTATACCAATACCCAGGCACTTGTCGGTGGAGCAATATTCATCTCAGGTAATGATGCAGTTGTGGACGATTCACTCTTCAGGTACAATAATGCTAAAGGTGCAACTCAGGCTGATGGTGGTACCGGTGGTGCAATCTATGTTGACGGTAGAGGGGCAGTCATTTCAAACTCAGACTTTGCATATGATACATCAGTTCGTTATGGTGGATCTATTGCAGTATGGGGTCCTGATGCCATAATTACTAATAATACATTTGACAATTCAACTGCTACAGAATTCTATGGTGGTGCAATATTTGTAAACGGTTTCAATGCAACAATCTCCTATTCAAACTTCACAAGAAGTAAAACCATTAATGACTACACCCGTGGTGGAGCCATTGATGTTGGTGGGGACAATGCAAATATCTTTGGATGTAACTTCTATGACTGTTACTCCCATTATGGTGGAGATATATATGTAAACGGTGCAAATGCCATTATCGACAGCTCTAATTTTGAACATGGTGGAAAATATAATGGAAAATACTCTTATGAAGGTGGAGCCATCTTTGTAAACGGTACTCACACCACAATTTTAAAATCCAACTTCTCAGACCTTGACTCCGTTGAAAATGGAGGGGCAATTTATATTGCAGGTACCAATACCAATATTTCCCAAAGCAGCTTCCTTGAATGTGATGCAAATGGAGTCGATAAAACCCATGGAGGTTGGGGTGGTGCAATTTATATTTCAGGTGCAGACACCAACATTGAAAAATCCAACTTCACATCCTGTGATGCTTTAAATTCCAACAGTTGCGGTGGAGCTATTTACATTAACGGTGCAAATACTCTTATTAAAGAATCTGCCTTTGATAACTGTGAAGCTGAAAGGGGAAGGGGTGGTGACATCTATGTATTCGGTAATGGTGCAAGAATTGAGGATTCCACATTTAAGGATAGTCAGTCCCTTTACGGAGGAGCCATTTATCTCGAAGCTTGGGGTGCTGTAATTAAAAAGTCCAATGTCACCGATTGTTTCGCAAGTAATAATGGTGGTGCTATTTATGTTGCAGGTGGAGGAACAAATATTATTGAAAGTAGTTTTGAGGGCTGTACTATAGGTGCCAATACTCAAAACGATGGAGGAGGTGCCATTTATATTAATGGTCCGGATACACATATCTCCGCTTCCGAATTCAATAATAATGTAGTTGCGGGCAGCGCCCGTGGTGGTGCCATCTATATTATGGGTGAAAGAACTATCATTGAAGGGTCTGAATTTAATGCAAGTTCTGCTAATGAAGGAGGAATAATCTATATTCAAGGTGAACAGGCCATTATAGACTCATCCACATTTGCAAACAGTTCATCAAAGGTTAATGGTGGAGCGATATTTATTCATGGGGATGATGCTACAATAAGGGGGTCTCACTTTGAAAATGTTAAAGCTTATAGTAATTCTGCTGATTGTAAAGGTGGAGCCATTTATGTGGATGGTGAAAATACCAATATTTTAACTTCTTCATTTGATGCTTGCAGTGCTAAAACTGAGGGTGGAGCAATTTATATTGCGGATATGGGAACCACAGTAGCATACTCCAATTTCACTCACTCTAGTGCGAAAACCGGTGGTGCAATATTCATCAATGGTATTAATACTACAATTACTTATTGTAATATAAATAACAATACTGCAACTTCTGCAGGTGCAATTAAGGTTTCAGGAAATGATTCATACATATCTAACTGTAATATATCATACAACCGTGCAACTTCCGGTGCTGGAGGTGCTGTAGATATTGGTGGAGAACGTGCATCAGTATTGTACTCCTACCTCAGTTTCAATAAGGCAACTGCTAATGGAGGAGCCATTAACTGGGAGGGAGGTCATGGTAGCGATTCAATTATAGGAACTACCTTTGTCAATAATACAAGCACCGGCCCACAGGGTGGTGGAGCTATTTTCTGGACACAAGGAGGTGCCATAGCTTCAGGGGGATTAATTAAGGATTGTATCTTTATTAATAATTCAGCATTTAACAAACATGGTGGTGCTCTTAACTGGTATAGGACAATAGACAGTACAATTGATAACTGTTTATTTATCAACAATTACGCTTCAAGTGATGGTGGAGCACTTTATACTGGTGACCAAAATGGAAACAGTCGAAATTTAACTTTTATCAACTCCCAATTCTATAACAACACTGCTGCAAAACATGGGGGTGCTATTGCAAACCAAATGGCTAAATCATACATATTTAATATCACTTTCGATGGAAATAAGGCAGGTTATAGTGGTGGGTCTATATTGATGAAAGAGGGTCCGGCTAGAGATTCTGTAATTGACCATTGTTATATATATAATTCCTATTGTGATCAGCATGGTGATAAATATGGTGATGGGGGAGGTGCAATTCATATTCAAGATGAAAATATTACCATTTCAAATTGTGCTATTATAAATTCCACAGCCAATAAAACTTTTGGTGGAGCCATTGCATTTGAATACAAAACTGATGAGAAAAGCAGAACTGCTCGTTATGGATCTTTAATCAATGTAACTATTCAGAATGTTAAAACAAACAGTGGTAATGGTGGTGCAATCTTTTGGTCAGGGGATTATGGTTATATGTACAATGTTACCATATTCAACGCTTCATCTAATTCAGATTATAATACTGCAGCAAACGGTGGAGCTATTTACGTATCTGGTTCCAATTGTAATTTTGATCTTATCAATATTGCTTCATCATCTTCAAACAATAAAAATACTGCCAGTTCAAATCAGGTTAATGGTGGTGCAATTCACGTTTCCGGTGCTGACAATGTTTTAACCAATGTTACCATTGATGATTCACAGTCTGCTACTGTAAGGATGAATGGTAAAGGTGGTGCAATCTATTGGGCAGGTGAGTTAGGTACTTTAATTAATGCAACAATATCAAACACTCTTGCAAACGGTGAAGGTGGTGCAATTTACTGGTCTGGAAATTCCCCTACTGTTGAAAATATTTCCATTGAGTATTCACAAACAAATGTTACTGATTCCAGCTCTGCAGATGGTGGTGCAATCTATTCAAAAACTATCGATAACTTAAAGAATGTATATATTATTAACGCATTGGCTTCAACTTCTGAAGGTGATGTCCATGGTGGTGCAATCTATTATAGTGGTATGTATATGGATAACGTTACAGTAATAGGTTCACGTGCCACAACAGATAGTGGAAAATCATATGGTGGTGCTATTTACTGGTTGTCCGGCGGGTCAGGTTATCTTACTAATTCCTCATTTGAAAGAAACACTGCCGATTATGGTGGTGCAATATATACTTTGAGAACCTTAAATATTGACAATACTTCATTTACAGGTAATGTAGCTCTTGATGGTGGAGCATTGTATGGTGCAGCTGGATGCCTATTAACCAACACAACATTCATATTAAACAGTGCAAAAAGAGGAGGAGCAATTTTTACAAATAAAGTATATCTTAGAATTGACGAATCTTCATCTTTGAAAAACAACACCGCAGAAGAAAAGGGTGGTGCAATCTATTATATTCACAGAAGTGGAGTATCATCATATATCAGAAACACTGATTTGGTTAACAATACAGCATTCCAGGGTTCTGCAATGTATACCACCAATTTCTTTGAACTAACAAATGTAACTCTTTTAGACAACCAGGCTAACTCCAAGGAATTCATTGAAAAACATGTCGGTGTGGATGAAACCGGAAGAAACTACACAAGTGCCGTATTTGTCGGATTCGACAATGTATTGAATGCAATTTGGGTTGAAGAATCCACTATAAATGTTGCATGTAAAAATGTAACCTACTGGGGAGTAAACGGAATAAACGTGTCCAATTCAAAACCTAGAAAAAGCGACAGGGAAGTATGGCAGAATGTATCTGTTGAAATGTTTAACGGTGATGGTGAAAGAATCAGAGTGGTGGATTTAGTTACAGACGCTGACGGAAGAGTAATATACTACTTCACTCCTGAAGAGGATGAAACCTACTACTTCGCATACACTCATGAAACCGACAGATATTACACTTACCTAAGAGACACTCTATCAAACAGAAGTTTGGTTAAAATTTACGCTTACAATCCTATTTATTACAATCAAAATCAGACCTTATTGATTTCCCTTACAGACGGAGCTTGGGGAGATTTAAACGGAACAGTCACAGTAAGATTCAATGACACAACAAATACCACTTTCATAATCAATGTCACAAACGGAACATACAGAATTGAAAACATCTCAGGAATTCCTATCGGAAAATATAATGTAACTGCCTCATTTGACGGGGATAATGATCATACGGGAGATACCGACTGGGTTGTATTTGAAGTGCTTCCGTATGACGACTTACACATTACAAAGGACGTCAACATAACCGCAGATTATGTAAACGTGACAGACTATATAAAATACACAATCAACGTTACAAACCACGGTCCGAGTGATGGTAGGGGCGTTAACGTAACAGAAATCCTGAGTCCGTATCTTAAACTTATAAAAAGCAATGCAACCCGTGGTTCATACAACTACACCGGCGGCTACTGGTACATCGGTGATTTGGCGGTAAATGAAACCGTAACACTGACAATCATAGCCCGGGTGATTCATGAAGGTCCGATTACCAACACAGTTTGGGTAACCGGTCTTGGTAATGATACCAACTTAACCAACGATATTGACTCAGCACACAACTTTACAGCTCTAAACATTGTTGATGTGCGTATCGTTAAAGAAATCAACGCAAGTAAACTTATTAACGTAACAGACACAATAAAATATACAATTACAGTTTACAACGACGGTCCTTGTAACGCTACAGGTGTTGTTGTCGGTGAGGTTTTAGATTACCACCTTTCACCGATTTCAATAGATGCAAGCGTTGGAACATATGCAAACGGTACATGGAATATAGGAAGATTAAATAATGGTACCAACGCTACACTGACAATTGTTGCAAGAGTGGTCTATTCAGGAAATATCACCAACGAGGTTAGGGTAACATGCTTTGAAAACGATACCAATCTAACCAATAACTATGACAATGTAACAAACCTTGCAATAGCTTACGTTGACCTGCAGATTATAAAAGAAGTCAACGTTACCAGACCGGTTAATGTGACTGATAAAATCAAATTCACAATTCACATCTACAATGCAGGTCCTGCAAACGCTACCGGAGTATTTGTAAGTGAAATATTAAATGAACATATCCGTATGATTTCCCATAACGAAACCATCGGAAGATTTGACGGTTCAACATGGATTATAAATGACCTTAATGCCGGTGAGCATCACAACCTTACAATCATTGCTGAGGTAATCTCAGCTGGAAATATTACAAATGAGGTAAACATTACAAGTATCGACAACGATACAAACCTCACAAACAATCATGATAACATTACTAACATTACCGCATTGCCGATAGTTGATCTTGTAATCAGAAAAGAGGTCAATGTTTCAACTGTCGTTAATGTGGAAGATATAATCAAATTCACAATTACAGTTCACAACAACGGTCCTTGCGACGCTACAAATGTGAACGTAACAGAAAAATTAAGCAAACTTTTAAAAGTCACTGAAAATGGAATAAATGCGACAAAAGGAACATATAATCTGACCACAGGCATATGGACAATCGGTGATATGCCTGCATACTCTGAATTTGTGCTTACAATAATATGTAAAGTTATGACAAACGGCACAATAGCAAACGTTGTTGCAGTAAATTCCACAGAAAACGATACAAATACATCAAATAATATATATAACATTACAAACATTACTGCTTTACCTATTGTTGATTTAAGTATCAATAAAACTGTAAATATAACTTCATATGCAAATGTTTCAGATATTATCAAGTTTACAATAACTCTTCACAATGCAGGTCCGTCAAATGCCACAAACGTATGGTTCACAGAAAAACTAAGTCCATACCTTAAACTGCTCAATGCAACCGGTCCTGGCTATTACAATATAACCTCTGGTGTATGGTATATTGGTGAGGTAAAAAGCAATGAGACAGTGAATCTGACACTTGTGTGTAAAATCATAGGAAACGGTACCGTAATCAATGAGGTAAATGTGACATCATATGAAAATGATACCAACACAACCAACAACTGGGTTGGTATTGTGTTTGCAGCTTTACCTATCGTTGATGTAGACATCATTAAAACAATTGATGTCAATTCAACTGTCGTTAATTTTGGCGATAAAATTAAATTTACAATAACCGTTCACAACAAAGGTCCAAGTAATGCAACCGGTGTATATGTAGATGAAACTTTAGACACAACTCATCTAAAACTAATCTCAGCCAATGCAACAGTCGGAAACTATTCAGGAAATACATGGACTATCGGCAAACTGAACAACGGATCAACTGCAATATTAACTATTGTCTGTGAAGCAGTTGAGTTAGGCAATTTCACCAACTTTGTTGAAGTATTCAGTTATGAAAACGATACCAATACCTCAAACAACAATGATACAATTGATAATATTACTATTATTCCGGTAGTTGATTTGGAGATTACCAAAACCGCTACAATCTGGGGAGGTACCAGCTATGTTGAGGTAGGTGGAACTGTCCAATTCATTATCACTGTAGTAAATAAAGGTCTGTGTGATGCTACAAATGTTACTGTTGTTGAAAAATTAAGTCCACTTCTTAGATTGGCATATCCTCCTAGTGCGATTTATAATGCTACTACCGGAATCTGGTATATTGGCAATTTGGCTAAAGGACACTTTGCTGAGTTAATCCTTATATGTGAAGTCATATCAAATGGTACAATTTCAAACTTTGTATCTGTAAACTCAACTGAAAACGATACCAATATGTCAAACAACAATTATACAATAGACAATATCACTGCAATTCCTATTGTAAACCTTATAATTACCAAAGAAGTCAATGAAACAGTTGTAAATGTAACCGATAAGGTAAAATACACAATTACAGTCTACAATGACGGTCCAAGTAACGCTACTCAGGTAAATGTAAGTGAAGTTCTAGACAAAGACTACCTTCGTTTAATATCTGCTGTAACCAATGCAGGTTATTTCAATGCCACAGGAGGTTACTGGTACATTGGAAACCTTACAAATAAAACAAGAGTGAGTCTCACCATTGAATGTGAAGTCATAAAAGGCGGATTTGTCTACAACTATGTAAATGTAACAAGATATGAAAACGACACAAACCCATATGACGATTGGGATGATGTTACTTTCAAGGCACTTCCTATTGTAGATATTATTATTACCAAACAGGCAGACTTTAATGGCTCAGTAAACGTTACAGACAAAATCACATTCACAATCACAGTCCACAACAGAGGTCCATCCAATGCAACAAGCGTAATGGTATATGAAATATTAAATACAACTTATCTCAGATTCGTCTCATATTCCTCCACTAAAGGAGAATATAATGGTGTTTCATGGTTTGTTGGCAATTTGAATAACGGATCAACTGAAGTTTTAAATATAACAGCGGAAGTAATTGCTGCAGGCAATTTCTCCAATTTCGTCAATGTAACAAGCTATCAGAATGATACCAACATGACCAACAACTACGCAAACATTACCAATATCACATCCTACTACTGGGTTGATTTGGATATTACAAAATTTGCCTCAGTCTGGGGAGGTACCAGCTACGTTCTTGTAGGTGGAAATGTCCAGTTCACAATCAATGTTGTAAATAAAGGTCCATGTGAAGCCAGAAACGTTACAGTCACTGAGGTTTTAGCTGATGGTCTTAAGTTCTACTCCAAGTATACTGCGACTGGGGATTATAATGAAACTTCCGGAATCTGGAATATAGGCACCATGGCCAAAGGTCAGTTTGCACAGTTAATTGTTGTGGCTACAGTTATGAAAGCAGGCAATGTATCCAACTTTGTCAGTGTAAACACTACTGATAATGATACAAACATGTCCAACAATAATTATACAATCGACAATATCACAGCATTACCTACAGTCAATCTGATAATTGATAAGACAGTCAATCAGACCCTTGTAGTTATTGGAGATAGGGTAGAGTTCAATATTACAGTTACCAATAAAGGTCTTTGTAATGCAACCGAAGTCAACGTAACTGAAATTATAAATGATCGTGACTTCAGAATAATTTCAAATCACACTGATACTAACTATTATAATCATACAGGCGGCTACTGGTACATCGGAAATCTCAATGTAAATGAAACCGTGAACCTGACTATCGTCTGTGAAGTTTTAAGAGACGGTATAATTCCTAACCGTGTTGAAGTAACAAGCTATGAGAATGATACATACCCATATGACAACTGGGATATCGTATATGTTTCAACAGAACCGATTGTTGATATTATAATTACAAAAGTGTCCAATGCAACAAACGGAACCGTTCACATTTATGATATTATCGAATTCAACATTACAGTTCACAATGCAGGTCCTTCCAACGCTACCAGCGTCATTGTGGCCGAACCGTTAAAGACCCAATACTTCCGTATCATAAGCAACAGAACTACAACTGCTGCAGAATATGATGGATTTACCTGGAACATCGGAAATCTTGCAAACAATGCAACAGAAACCCTGACCATTGTCTGTCAGGTTGTTGCTTTAGGTGATTTAAGTAATTACGCTAATGTGACAGTTTACCAAAACGATACTAACACCTCAAACAATGAGGTAAACATTACTGTTAAATCACTGCCTATTGTTGATTTAAACATTACCAAAGTGGTTGATTACGGTAACGGCACTGTTAATGTGGGAGATTACGTACAGTTCACAATCAGAGTAGTGAATGAAGGTCCTTGTGATGCCACTAATGTAACTGTAATTGAAAAATTAAGTTCTCTTCTTAATATGACTTCATGTCATGTTTCAGAGGGAGGTGGAAGCTATAATGTTACTACTGGTATCTGGTATATTGGTGATTTAAAAGCTAAAGCCAGTGTGTCTCTAACCATAGGGGCTACAGTCAAATCCAATGGAACAATCTCAAACTTTGTAGTTGTCACTTCAAACGAAACAGATACCAATACTTCCAATAATAATTATACTATTGACAATATCACTGCATTACCTGTTGTTGATTTAAACATTACAAAAACAGTTAATGTATCACATGTAAATGCAACCGACAGTGTGTTATTCACAATCATTGTTCACAACAAAGGTCCAAGCAATGCTACCAAAGTCAATGTAACTGAAATCTTTGATGAAAATATTTTCAAACTTATCTCTAATTATACAGAAGCAGGCTATTATAACCTCACCGGGGGGTACTGGTATATTGGTAATTTAAATGCCAATGAAACCGTCAATCTGACACTAGTCTGTAAGGTTCTTATTGACGGCACATTCAGAAATTATGTTAACGTAACAAGCTATGAAAATGAGACTGCTCCGGGCGATAACTGGGCAGAAGTTTGGTTAACTGCTTATAAACTTGTAGATATAGTAATTACAAAAGAGGTCAATGTTACCAAAGTCAATGTAAGTGATAAAGTCAAATTTACCATTAATGTAACCAATAAAGGTCCTTCAAATGCAACAGGTGTTTTTGTTGGTGAAAATCTTGACACCAATTATCTCAGACTTGTATCCAGCAATGCAACTGTCAGTGAATTCGTTGGAAATACATGGGTTATCGGTAATCTTGCTTCCGGTGCAACTGAAACCTTAACAATTATCTGTGAAGTAATATCTGTTGGAA
>NZ_CAMJUE010000011.1 GCF_946408925.1 uncultured Methanobrevibacter sp. | reverse complement strand
CTACAGGAGTACCTCCACCAAATTCGAATTTTTGATACTCACTTTCAGCACCATAGTGAACGTCCCCGGTTGAAGAACCGATAGCACCTAAAGCAATACCCCAAAGCATTGCTAAGAGTGGTAATGGGAATACGTGTAATGGGTCACCAAATCCTAATGGAATGGTCATTAAGTAAGAAATTCCAACAATACAAAAACTAGTTATAAATCCGTGACCTACGATAGGTCCTAAAGATTGAGTTAATACATCCATAAATAATGGTTGTTCAAATTGGGATTGTCCAACAATCCTTCCCATGTGGGATGTAACAGTATAAATAGCGTGAACAAAAGCAGCGACACAAGCACCCATTGCAATAGCTACTAAAGGCATCATACCTAAAGACATAACTAAGTATGCAATAGCACCAGCAACACCACACCAAACACCATAAGCGACTGGTTCACCAGAAGCCGCCTTGTTTATCATACGGTGTAAATGTCCCATTTGTGGAGCAAGTTGAACTTGTGAGTTAGGGTTACTTTGAGAACCGATATCAGATTCTAAGTCCTCTGCAGCCCCTCCGATAGTAGCAACTGCACCCATTAATGCAACTACACCTAATGTTACAGGGTCCATAATTTTTTTCCTCCATATTTTTTATTAAATTGATCATTTAATAAACGTGAAATAATTGATTTTTGTTCCATACAAAAATCATTTGTACTTGAATTTTACCGATAATTTTATCGTCGGTATATAATATTTTATGCTTAGTTAATATAAATGTTTTGGATTTTTTCAAGTAAACTTGAATTTATAAAAATATAGATAGGTGAAAAAATCACCTATCTTCGTGTTCATCTATCTATTTTGCTGGGGTAATAGCAGTTCTTTCACCAGCAGGTTCGAACTCTCTTAATGCACCTTTAGCAAATTCTTCACGTACTTTACTGAAGTCAAAGACTAAGTTTTTGTCAGCAAATGCGATTTTTACTAATGGGTTGAAAGCCCAAGCGTCTCCACGAGCTGCGTGAGGAGCTTGTGCGATACCAGCGTATTCACCTTGGTGACCTACGTTCATTGCGTAGTTAGGATAGTTAGGTCCTCTCATTTCGAGTGGTAAACCTTCATCGTTTCTGATGGAGAATACGTTAGCTGCACCACATTGATCTTGTAAATCGAAACCGTAGAATCCGAGTCTGGAGTGTTGTTCTTTGTGTAAGTACATAGCTAAGTACCATGCGCTTAAACCAGTTTGTGCATTACCAGTAGCGAATGCAGTGGAACAACCAGCAGCTGCGGAAATAACGGAAGCTCTTTGAGATCCACCGAAGTGAGTTTCAAGTAAAGCTGGGTATTCTTCGTATTGTTCTAATGCGTAGAATGCAACTTCAGTACCAACATCTAAAACAGTGTCCATGTTGTTAGGTGCTTCAGTTAATCCGCCGTATTTGTCTTCTACGTAGTCTTTACCGTAGTAGGTAAAGTCGTCTAATACGTTATCAGTGTATGCTGCGGTAGCATATTGGGTAAATCCTACACCACCAGACATGTAAGAACCTAACCAAATTTGGTCGTATAAAGCAGCACCTAAAGCTACTACTTCTAATGATGTTTTTACAGGGTCATCAGGTGAGACTCTGGAAGCTTGACAGATATCTGCCATGAATCCGAATGGAACTCCACCAAGTTCGTTTTCTGCTCTTGCTCTTCTTACAGGTAAGTAAGTACCCATGTGAATAACTTCTGCGTGTTTGGATGCGTATGCGAAGTCACCAGTAGCTCCTTCACCAGCACATTGGTTGTATGCAGAAATCATGGACATACCAATTTGCATAGCAGACCATCTGGAGGTGTTACCACCGTCACAGACTCTTCCTACAATGGATGGAATTCTTACAGCTTGCCAAATAGCTCCGCCAACTTCAGCTTTTAAAGCTTCAGCTTGTTCTTCAGGGAACTCTTTGTTGATGTCTAATACAAATGCTGAGTCAATTTCGTCAGCTAATTCGTCGTCACCAGTGAAAACTTTTACATAGGAATCTTGTACGACTAATGGGTCAGTTTCTACCATGTGTTCTTGAACTACTGCTGCACCAGGCATAGCGTGGTTTACAGTTTCTAAGTAGTTGGTAATTGTTTCAGGAGTTACTTCAATACCTAATCTTTTTTCAAGAACGTTGTGAGCAGTGTTTAATCCTACAATTACAGTTCTTCTAATATCATCCCAAGCTTGTTGGATAGCTGCGTTGTTAATAAAGTGTAAATCATCACCTTCTACGAAAGTATCAGTAGTAGATAATTGGTAAGACATTAAAGCTCTTTGACCTAAAGGAGTACCAATGTCTGGGTTGTACATTGGGATTCCTCTTTTTTTAGCGATTTCTTTACCTTCATTTACAAATGCAGTTTTCTTTTCAGATTGAGTCCAACCACCCATGTTATAGAATTGGGTTGTTTTTTCAGTTGGGTCTTCACTGAATTTCTTTTTCATTGCATCTAAGAATTTTTTATCAGCCATATTAATCTACCATCCTGTTACTGGATTGAATGCACCAAAGGACCTGGAAACGTGTATTCTTTGACATACTTTTACAGCTTCTACGTCGTCTTTGTATGCTTCACCATCTATTCTGTAAATAGTGGTTTTTGCTCTTAAAGTTTCTTCGTCTAATGGTTCACCTAAGACTACAGGTTCATCTAATTCCCTACCAACTTGGTCTTTTACCATTTCGACTTTACCGGTTTCTTTGTTGAATACTTGTCTTCTGAGCATATCAAACATTAAACCGTTTTCATCTAATCTTAAGGAGTGACCGTGTACACCTGCACCTCTAATACCGGTTCTTGCAGTATCGAAGTATTCGGTTTCTAAGAGTGTTTTTGAGAGTTTTTCTAAGTCTCTTTCTCTTGCTTCAACTACTTGTCTTCCGGATAATGTACCGGTATCGATTCCTCTGAATCTGGATAAGTAAGATCTAGCTCTTAAGAAAGGTTGAGCTGGAGCGAAGTACATGGAGTCTACGAATTGGATGTATCTGATCCTGTCTCCTGCTTTTGCACCGTCGATTGGTGCTACTAATTCTCTTACACTGTCATCTGGCTCATCCATTTCATCTAATGGTGGGTGAACTGATTTGTATTCTTCACCTGGAGCTTTGTGACCTAATATTTTTACTACGTCTTCATCAGAAATTTCTCTTAACTTATCTAACTCGTATTCAGGGTTAGTAAAGTTTCTTCTGTTTTGAGCAACCTGAGAAGTACCTGGATAAATTTGTACCATAATTATGCATCTCCTAATGCTAATTTAACTTTTCTAATAATTTCATCTAATTTTTCCTGTGAAATTGTTTCACCACGGATAACACCTGTAATTATATCATCAATTGTTCCCACGGTTTTGATATTGCCCTCATCAGGCATGACCTTTGAAGTTTTGACACCAATTTTAGCAAAATCTTCACAGTCAACTGGTGATTCGCATATAATTATGCAGTGTTTGTTGACGTTCCTAAGTATTAATCTTGCTTTGTAAGTAATATGATTTGCAACTCCCCCAAGGTGGACTACGAGCAATTTGAAGTTTTTCATTTGTTCAACTTCCTTATCGGTAAGTCCGAACAAGGTCCCCCCGGAAGCAGGAGCATCATGAGGAACACCAGCACCAGCATTTAAAACCATAGTGCTTGTTAAAACATTAGCTTCACGTAAACCAAAAGTAATTTCACAAACCGGTTTTGTAATGTGTCTACGTCCAGGGGACATAGCCACTGCACATACGTCAGTACCACATTCGGCAAAAGTTCCTCTTTGAGCGAGACTTCCACCTTTTCCCATACCACTTGCTTCCCTACAGTCTACTACGTGAGTGCAACGTCCTATCATATTCTAGTCATCCTTTTTAATTATTTTCACATGGTCGTCAAATGTTGAATATTGATCAGTCATTCCAACTAATTCATCTGGCAATTCTTTCTTACCATATTTAATCCTATCAGTAACAGTTTTTTGTTTTCTGATATAATTTGACCTGTCTTGATTGATATCAAAACCGAATGGAATGTGTTTCTTACAGATTTCCTCAATTTCATCAATAGTTGATTCCATTGATATTTCAAGGAATATTCTTGCGGTTTTAACTTGTAAAACAACATCTTCACCATTGATAGTGATAACTCTGCGTTCCTGATATTTTTCAGGCAGGGTCGCTTCACCTTTTGGAAATCTAGGACCATGAATTACAGTCCTTTTTACATCTTCAAGTGACTCCAAGTCATTTAATAACTTTTCTGTTGTGTCACTTCCAAGAATTCTGTGAGGAAATACTTCAATATCCATTATAAGACCTTCAAATTAGATTTGTTTAAATTAATTAGATGTCACCTTTAATTTCATCAGCTGCGATAGCAACTGCTTTAATAGGTTCTCTGAATTCGTCAATTTGACTGTATACCTCTTTAATTAAACCAGAAGTTGCTTCCGGTGAAAAGAGTTGTGTTCCTGCATCTAATGACATAGCAGCAGCTACACAAGGGATACAGAATCCTTTACTGTGTCTGGTTACAACGTGGTTACCGTTGAAGAGACCAGGACCTCCACCACCGTAAATGGAGTGACTGAAGAAGGAGAATCCTACAGCTACACCTTCTGCTCTACCATAGTCGAGACCAGGTAAACCAGTAGCGAATTCGAGGTTGTCGTTGAAGTATAATAAAGTAGATGGAATACCTTGAGCAGCACGAGCAGCACCTACGTTAACCATAGTTGCAGCTACAGCACCAGCAGCAGCATATGCGTTCCATTTAGCAGCATCGTCAGTGTTGTAGATAGCGAAATCGGTTAATTGTTCTTGAGGAGCAATAATACCGTCAGCTTCTGCACGAGCAATGGTTGCTTGTACTACACTACCAACAGTTCCATCAGCATTTTCTTTAACTAAGTCGTATACTAAGTTATCAGCGTTTAAACCTTGGTAAGCTAAACCTAATAAGTGTAATCTTTCGAAGGAACCTAAAGCGTCAGCCATTTCAAACATAGCAGTTTGTTCGAAAATAGCAGCTAATGCGGTTGCTTGGAAAGTGTTTTTCAAAGTAGCAGCAGCGAAGTCGTTTGCTTTAACGTTTCTTAAACCGTAACCTGCACCTTCGAGTTTTTGTGGAATGTCTAACATGGTTGCAATGTTAGATCCTTTGTAATCTACAGATTGTGGGTATCTACCTAATACTGCAGCTTTTACGAAGTTTGCATCATAGATACTTACATCACAAATGTCGACAACCGCTTGTACTAAAGCAGTTGCGGTAGCTAACGGAGCTACGGAGTATTCAGCAGCAACATCAATTCTTTGAGTTGGTACTTGTACTAATAACCTTTTTCCTCCAGAAATTGCTTCTACTTTAGTATCGTCACCTTCGGAAATTTGGATAATTCCTTTCATTTTGTCTGCGATTGCTTCTGCGTTGTCAACAATTGCGAGATCTAATTCTCTTCCTAAGATTCTAGATTTGTCTCCACCAACAGATGCGGTTTTAACAGATTTTTCGAGTCCTTCTAAGTTTACTGCAACAGTTCTTTTTACACCTTTTACGATGTTTTGAATTGCAGGGTTTCTTAATGGACTGATAGCTTCGATTGGTACGTCAGATGCAATTTCGTTGCCTCTATCATCGAATAAATCGATTTTATCATCAAACTTTGCCATTTTTTCCCTCCTAAATAAATAGAGTTTAACTAATATACCACTCTCAATGGTAAAATTTTTACCAAATTGAGTTTAAGCTACAAAGCAAGTTTTTGCAATAGCCAGCCATATGGTATACAAATTTTATTTTATAAAAGATATAATATAAAGATTACCTATGAAATATTTTAGAAAAGTTTATAAAGTATAATAAATCATTTTGGATTTAAGAAAAAAATATAAAAAAGTAATACTTTTTATTTTTTATTAAAATTAATATCAACTATAAAAAACATCTAAAATAGAATATTTTCTAAATTAAAGTAATAGTTCAATAAATATTTTTGTTATTGTGAAATATAGAGGATATCATCCGAAACAAAGAAAAATAATAAATTATTACTTTCAAGCTTAGGAGTAATAAATAATACTAAAAGTAATACATTCCTAAGGCATGCCAAAAATCATGAATTTATAAATAATAATAAACAAAAAATAAATTATTATGCAACTTGTAGCTGATGTTGGAGGAATACCTGGAAGAGACTGTAACGGTTTTTGCAAATATTGTTACTTTAGAAAGGTTAAGGAAATTAAAATTTTTGGCTGTGCACACTGTCTGCCGAATAAGATAGGCTGTGAAAGATGCAGCAAGGGCGTTGCCGAATCACAAGGGGATTTCAAGTCCCCATTTGAAGTTATGAATGAAATTCAAACAGCACTGATGATGGGAATGCCGCAGGGAGATGTCAATGCATATATAAGTGGAGGAGGGGACATAAGCTGTTATCCCCACCTTGAAAGCCTGACAGCCAACCTCAACCAATTTTCAATATCATCAATACTGGGATACACTTGCGGAAAAGGCATGAACGACAGTGAAATGGCTACAAGACTAATAGACAATGGAGTCAAGGAAGTTTCATTCACCATTTTTTCATCAGACCCTAAACTTAGAAAGGAATGGGTCAAAGATCCAAATCCAACCGAAGCGCTGAAAGCATGCCAGATATTCTGCGAAAATATTGACCTGACCGGAGCTGCAGTGATAATACCCGGCGTCAATGATGGAGATGTCCTGCGCCAAACCTGCAATTCACTAGAGGAATGGGGTGCAAAGGGAATGCTTTTGATGAGATTTGCAAACACATTCAATGAAGGATTAATTCTTGGAAATGAACCGATTCTTAAAGGTGTTGAATCACAACCTGTTGATGACTTCGCCGAACTTGTAAAACAGATAAACTCAGAATACAAGTTTAGAGTGAGCGGAACACCACTGTGCGACCCCGAAACAGGAGGGCCTTTTGCCATTGCAAAAGATGAAAATGAAGTGTTTTTACAATTCATAAAACCTGTTACAGGCGAAGCAACAATAATCACATCAAAAATAGCCGAACCATTCATTTCAAAAATATTTAAAAAAATCGATGCCGAAGGAGTTAATGTTGTTGCATGCGAAAAAGAGATTGCATGCCTGATTACAAAGGAAGATTTGGAAAATCTTGACTTGAGTGAAATTAGTGATGCAGTTATACTTCCAGGAAGATCATTTGTCCACCAGCTTGACGCCGAAAGGATTTTAAGTGCCGACGGAGTCGACAGGATTATCGGACGTGGCCCTGACACCTTAAGCGTTGATGGTGAATTAAGCATCGACATGACCGATGAAAATGTAATAGAAAGAGAATTGGAAGAGTTCAACGATTTGGTTGATGCAATTAACTTTTTTGGAATGAGAAGAATTTAAAAAAAAAGAAGATTAGTTTGAATCCTCAATAAGAGAACTCTCACTATTGATTTTAACAAGAATATAATCATACATTTTTGATTTTTTAATCTCAGCGAGTTCAGACAGCTTCTTACCGTCAATGACAACATTTCCGATGTCTGCGGCATAAGTGTCATAATCCAGTTTTACACGAACACCATCCAATTGTGAAGTTACTGGAGTTGGAGAAATAACATCCTTGATTTCTCTGATTTGATTTTCAATTGCATTTTTAACAACAATGGATGGAACCAATGGTGCATCAAGAGTCATTTCACGTTTTTTATCATTTAAAATTTGTTCGATAGTTTCAACCAGCTTGTCCAATGCACGTATATCCGGACCTCTTCTGAGTCTTCTTGGAATCCTTCCGAGACCTCCGACATATGCATCTGCTCCAGGAAGTTCCTCAACATCAATTTCCGGCGCTCCGGTAACAATTACAGGTATGTCAATATCATCATAGAGGAATGATTTTTCCTTAATACAATTTTCAAAACTGCCCAATACAAAAATGGCAATGTCGTGCTCTTCAATCAAATCCTTTTCCTCTTCAGTTATTCCGGAAGTGCCCTTACCGTCACCACGGGCAAGCCCAATCATATTGTCTTTTGCACCGAATTCCCTTAAATATTCAGAGATATCACAGGCGGCATGAGGCAAGTGATGTCTTGCAAGAGTAGGTGAAACAATGGCAATTTCTGAACCTGCCATAGGGGCAACAGATATCTTTGCCAGCAATTCCTTGGATTTTTCCTCAATCTTATCAACATCTTCCAATGGAACCGCCATGTTTAAGACCAATTCCATCTGCTGGACACTGTCCTGAAGAATAAATCCTCCCAAATCCTCAATCAATTCTTTTATCTCTTCACTCTTGTGAACTCCGCCGGTAAATATTAATGTTTCATACATACTAACAACTCTTTAAAAATGCAATTGTGTAATAAAATAATTTTTAATTCATATATTATATTAAATTTTCTAAAATCCCATATCTCAATTCTGCCTTTTTGAAGGGATTTTTAGAAATTTCATTATGTGAAGGAATTTCAACAAGATTGTCCGTTTCCAAAACCTCATCTTTCAGATAATCCGGATAAATCACATATTTATAATCATCAGAAACTATACGAAATCCCACATCCAAAACAATGTCAGTTAAAAATTGCGAATAGACCTTAACATCAATGTCCCTTTTGAAATTGGAATTCAGATATTTTTTTAAGAATTCATAACCATCGAAAAATGACAATATTTCATCATCATCCAATTCATTGGATGTGAGCTTGGAAACCTCCTTTATGCTTTCAAAAATTTGAGAAGGAGTGTTTATTTTAATTCTAAGTGCAGGCATGTCAACCCTGCTTTCAGAAAGAAGTACTGCCAAATCCCCATCGCTTTTTTGTGGAAATTTGTTTATGACATAGTCATCTATCCCCGCAAGTTTTACAATCTCCTCACACATCGGTGTTGTGACAACTTTCATAATATATTATATATCATCATTCAATATAAATTACATCATGAAAGTTACATTGAGTTTTGAGAAAACTTCAAGCAAGGACGTTTCCATTATGGTAGATGCCCTGCGTGCAAGCACCACAATAACATTGGCTTTAAATAATTTCAAAAGGGTGATTCCCTGTTTTACATTAGATGAAGCGATTAATTTAAAAGATAAAATTGGAGGCATTATTGCCGGTGAACGCAAAGGCAGACAGATTGAAGGATTTGATATTGGAAACACACCATGCGGAATCAAAGATTTGAAAACTTCACAGGACACTCTTATTTTAACAACAAGCAACGGAACAAGAATACTTGAAAACATGACATCAAAAGTATTGGTAGGCTCAATGGTTAACGCAAAGGCTGTAGCGGAAAAAAGCATTCAGCTTGCCGATGATCATATAGATGTGGTGATGGCAGGAGTTAAGGGAGAATTCGCCATTGAAGATTTTCTGGCTTCCGGTGAGATATTATACCAGATATGTGAAAATCTTGAAGATTATGAATTAAGCGAATATGCAAAAACCGCCATTTTGGCAAGCCGAGATTATGACCTGTTAAAAGAAGCGTTTTTTGATTCACGAACCTCAAAAAGGCTGATTGAACTTGGTTATGAAAAGGACATTGAATTATGTTGCATGAAAAATATTACTGACAATGTGGCTTTATATGAGAATAATGAATTAACTTTATATATTTAGATTTCATAATATTATTAGAAATTACAAAGAAGTGTTTTTTTGAAAAGAGAATGTTTAAAAATTATAGGTACCGCTCACGTTTCACAGGAAAGTGTGGATGAGGTAAAAGATGCTATATATAAATACCAACCTGATGTAGTGGCCATTGAGCTTGACAGAGCCCGATACACTAAATTGAAAGAAGACATGATGGGAATTGAAAGAGACGATACAATTTCTGTTACCAACATCATCAAAGAGAACAAAGTAGGATTGTTTTTTACAAGCACCCTTTTAAGCTATTTCCAATCAAAAATCGGAGCTGACCTTGATGTTGCACCAGGTTCCGAGATGATTGGAGCCATTGAGGCCAGTGAAGATTTGGGAATTCCAATTGCCCTTATTGACCGTGACGTAAATGTTACACTGCAAAGGGCACTGAATAAAATGGGATTTATCGAAAAAGCCAAATTTATGTTTGGACTAATCGGATCTGTTTTCGGATTAGGCGATGAGGAAGACATCGATGTTGAAGAGTTGAAAAATCCGGAAAACCTCGATGATTTGATGGAAATGTTTAAAGATGAGGCCCCAAGCGTGCATGAGGTGCTTGTTCATGAAAGAGATGCATATCTTGCGGGAAGCATCTTAAGAATTCCTCAAGACCATGTAATTGCAGTTGTTGGTGCCGGACACAAACCCGGCATTGAAAGATATCTTGACAATCCCGAAACCCTGCCAAACTTAAGGGAATTGGAAGTTATAAATGAGAAAAAGGGCATTCCATGGGTCAAGATACTGCTGGCAATGATTCCGATTCTTTTCGTTGTGATATTTTTTCTGGCATATTTTAGCGGGATAAACATTACCTGGAACATATATGAATTTATCGCAATCAGCATGATTATGGGATTCATCGGATCAATACTGTCCGGATCAAAACTCATATCTGCAATTGTCGGAGGCGTGGTTGCACCTTTAACAATCATACACCCATTGCTTGCCGCAGGTTGGTTTTCAGGATTGTGCGAAGCAAAATTCAGAAAAGTCAGACAAAGTGACATCAAGAATTTGGCACAAATTGAAAGTTTCAGAGACTTATGGAACAACAACATTTTCAGAATACTTCTTGTTGTAATCGGAACCAATTTAGGAGTCAGCATTGCAACTCTGGTGATTTTACCGTCAAAAGTTTTCATACCACTATTCATGAAAATATTTGGAGGATAGAATACTTTTATATAATATATCGATAATATTATAATTACTATTAATTTTAAATGGAAAAAATATCATGTATCTTATATTTCGATGCGACTGTGGAAGAGCATTATACGCCAAGGAAGGTGTTGCTACACGCAAATGCGTATGTGGAAAAACATTAAAAGTAAAGTCAAGACGTATTTTTCAAAAAGTAGCCACCAGAGAAGATGCATCCCTCGCAGTGCAGGAAATGCAGGATAAAATATACAAAAATACTGGTTTTATTAAAGCTAGTGATTTAAAATAGTTTTAATGGTTTGTTAAAAATGATTGGAACGACACTCGAAATAATTATCATATTAATTTTAATTATACTGACAGGATACTTATCAATGGCCGAACTTGCGGTGGTATCTGTTAGAAAAGCAAAAATGCAGAAATACCTAGAAGAAAATGACAAACGTGCACAAATTGTTATGGAATTACTTGAAGATCCAAATGAATTTTTATCCACAGTGCAAATTGGAATTTCACTTATCGGCGTTTTGACTGGGGCTTTTGGTGGAGTTACTCTTGCCGAACCTCTTTCAAAACTAATTTCATTTATACCATATAATGAACCGATTAGTGTGGCCATAGTAGTAATCATTACAACATATTTAACATTGGTTGTTGGTGAAATTGTACCTAAAGTCATTGCATTGAATGACCCTGAACGGGTTTCACTCAAAGTAGCCAAAAGCATGGTCATTCTTGAAAAAGTATCAAAACCCGTCAGTTTTATTTTAGCTAAATCAAGCAGTTTTCTTTTATGGTTAATGAGAATTGAAAACCGTAATGATGATATTGTTACTGAAGAAGAAATCGAGTTAATGATTAAAGAAGGAAGAGAAGACGGAACAATTGAACAAGAGGAAGAAGACATTATCAAAAGAGTTTTCAAACTTGATGACCAAAAAGTTGAAAGCATCATGACTCCGCGTAATGAAATCATTTGGATTGATCTTGAAGATGACCGTGATATCAACAAGGTAAAAATCATTGAAAGTAAAAGGTCAATATTTCCAATAGCCAGTGGGGAACTGGATGATTTTATAGGAGTTGTTCAAGCTAAAGATATCCTGGCGGCATTGTTCAATGAAGACGAATTTGACATTCACAAAATTGTAAAGGAACCGCTTGTTGTCTCTGAACATCTTGAAACATTGGAATTGCTTAGAGAATTCAAAGAAAACCAAGAATATGTGCACATGTCCCTTGTTGTAGATGAATTTGGCAGTGTTGAAGGTTTAATCACATTAAACGATTTGCTTGAAGGCATTGTTGGAGACATTCCTGGAATCGACGAAGATGAAGAACCGAAAGCTGTTCAAAGACTTGATGGAAACTGGTTAATTGATGGAAGATTTCCGATTGAAAAATTTAAAGAATTATTTGATTTAAAAGAAAATCTGCCCGATGAAGAAGAAGATGGATACACCACTCTTGCAGGATTCATCCTAAGTTTGAGTGGAACTATTCCTAATGAAGGAGAAAAATACGACTGCGGCAGATTCATTTTTGAAATTATTGATCTCGACGGACATCAAATTGATAAAATCCTCGTTATGGACTTGGGGCCTGAAGAAGAAATTAAAGAGGAAGATTAAATGGATGCAGGAATTATAATTCAAGTTGTTTTATTGCTTGCAGGTTTTGTATTTTTAATTAAGGGATCCGACTTTTTCGTAGACGGTGCAAGTAGCATTGCAGCAATTTTAAAGGTGCCAACAATCATTGTCGGTTTGACCATTGTGGCATTTGGAACCAGCGCTCCTGAGGCAGCGGTTTCAATCACATCATCCCTGACCGGCAGCAATGCAATGGCTGTGAGTAACGTTATTGGAAGTAATTTGTTTAATATAATGATGGTTATCGGTATAGCCGCATTGCTTGGCGATTTATTAATGGAGAAAAGTGTTCTCAACAAAGACCTGCCTTTCCTTGTTGCCATTACAGTATTACTGGCCGTTTTCATTTTGATTGGCGGGGACATTTCAAGCATAGAAGGAATAATATTGCTTTTAATTCTGATTGGATATGTATTTTATCTCATTCGCAATGCAGGACAATCCGGTGCTACCAATTATGTTGAAAAACCTAAACTGTCAACTCCAAAAAGCATAATTTTCATTGTTGTTGGTCTTGCGGGAATCATTATTGGTGGAGATCTGGTTGTTGACAGCGCATCATCTATAGCAATGGCCCTCGGAATGAGTGAAACATTGGTAGGTTTAACCATTGTTGCAATAGGTACATCTTTACCGGAACTTGTAACTTCAATTACCGCTTTAAGAAAAGGTGAAAATCAGTTGGTTATAGGTAATGTTATAGGTTCAAACATCTTTAACATATTATTCGTACTTGGTGCAAGCAGTGCAATAAGTGCAATACCAATAAGTTCAAGCATGATAGTGGACACCGCAATCATGATAGCCGTTACAATACTGTGCTTCATATTCGGTAAAACACAAGAAAAATATGATAAAAAAGAAGGATTCATATTAGTGGCATTATTTATCGCATATATGGCCTTCGCAATTATGAGAAATTAACTCTTTTAATTCACAAGCCTTACAGACATTTGATGAAGTTGGTTCACCGCAGACATCACATTCATTAAGGTTTGTGTTTATATCATTTTCAAAATTTAAAAACTGTTTAAAAGACTCCATCACATTAACCTTAATGCCGGGATATTGGTCTTCACTAACGTTTAAAAATTCCTTGATTTTAGCTCTGAGCGACAAATGTGAGTAAGGGCATTCATCAAGATGAATATCAATATCGTTTATTACAGCCCACATGCCCACCTCTTTTTCGGGTGTGTTCCATAAAGGTTTTATTCTTGGAACGAGTTTGGGATGAATCACATCAAGTTCAGGGCCGAACTTGGAGAATTTAATGGTATCCCCTCTTGCAAAGCTCATTAGAAAAGATTGAATCTCATCATCCAGATTATGGCCTGTTGCAATTTTTACCGCACCCAATTCATAAGCGGTTTTGTTTAGGATGTTTCTTCTAAAAACACCGCAAGGGATGCATGCACTTTTAAATTCCTGATAGATATCATCAAGTGCAAAGCCCTCCTCCTTTTTGAATGATTTTTGAACAAGTTCCACATTCAAGTCCTTTGCATTCTTAATGGCGGAATCGATTCCATGTTGCCTGTAACCTTTTATGCCTTCATCAACACTTATTGCAACCAAATCAAAATCCAGAAATTTCTGATAATTTTTAAGAGCATGCAGTGTCAATACACTATCCTTTCCTCCGGACAGTGCCACGGCTATCAGTTCACCTTCCCTAATCAACTCATAATCATTAATCAGATTATTGATTCTTGTAAAAATGTGATCGTTGAATTCATCTTTGTTTAACTTAACCATTACTAAATTGATTTATAGAAAGTTAAATAAATAATTTTACCAGGTGAAAAAATGATAACATGTGATTTTGCAATATTGCCAGTTGGATGTGAAACAACCGAGTGTAAAGATTATGTAACTGCAGCAGTTCAGGTAATCAAGGATTCCGGCCTTAACTACCAGCTTACCGGAATGGGAACCCAAATCGAAGCTGATAATTTGGAAGAATTATATTCTGCAATAGCAAAGGCTCAGGAAGCTGTTTTTAATGTTGGTGTTGGTAGGGTATACACAGTTATTAAGGTTGATGACAGAAGGGATTTGGAAAACAGAACTTTGGATGTTAAGGTTGATACAGTTAATAAAATGTTGAAATGAGTTAGAAATTAATCTAACTCTTCAGAAGCGGTTTTAACAGCTTCAATTACTAAATCTAAATCTTCTTTTGTTAGGGAAGGATGAACAGGCAGGGAAATTACATTGTCTGCAGCAAGTTCTGCATTAGGACAATCCCCTTCAATGCCAAGATATTTGTAAATTGGTTGGTTGTACAGTGGAATTGGATAATGAATACCTGTTCCCACACCACAATAATTTATTATTTCAACCCAATCGTCACGGTCTCCTTTTTCAACCCTGATTGTGTATTGATGATATACATGTTTTGATCCGTCAGCACAATATGGAGTTATAACTCCATCAACATCTTTTAAACCATTATTTAAGTATTCTGCATTAGCGATTCTCTGATCGTTGAATCCGTCTATTTTTTCCAATTGTGCAAGACCTATTGCCGCTGAAATATCAGTCATTCTGAAGTTGTATCCTATTGCATCATGATGATATCTTACACTTGCTCCGTGTGCTCTGAATATTTTAGCCTTATCAGCCAACTCCTCATCATCAGTTGTAATGATTCCTCCTTCTGAAGTGGTCATGTTTTTGGTAGGATAAAAACTAAAGCAGGACATGTCACCCAGGCTTCCCACTTTCTTTCCATTACATGTTGCACCGTGAGCCTGTGCAGCGTCTTCAATAACTATCAATCCGTATCTTTCTGCAATTTCATTTATTTCATCCATATTTGCAGATTGACCATATAACTGAACTGGCATTATGGCTTTGGTATTTTCTGTTATCAATCCCTCAATTGATTCCGGATTTAATGTGTATGTTTTTAAATCAATGTCTGCGAATACAGGTTTAGCACCAGTGTAAACAATTGAATTTCCACTTGCAATAAAAGTAAATGGAGTTGTTATTACTTCATCTTCAGGGCCGATGCCACATGACAATAAGGCAGTGTGGAGTGCAGCAGTTCCAGAATTTACTGCTATTCCATATTTTGCTCCAACCCATTCAGCAAATTTTTTCTCAAATTCCTCTACTTTTGGTCCTTGAGCAATCATTCCTGATTTTAATACTTCAACTACATTTTCAATTTCTTCATCGCCAATTATTGGTTTTGCAATAGGAACTCTAATATCAGACACAATTATCACCAATTAAATAATCAATCATACTATATATTTAAATCTAATAATATTTAAAATATTAGTTATTAGAAAAAACTGCGAGTGAGAATGAATGGAAGAGTATAAAATAAAAAGTATTGAAGAAGGACTGACCAAAATAGAATTTCCAGAATTTGAAAAAATCTCATCACAAGCACCCGTTTTTTATAATCCTCACATGGAGCTGAATAGAGATTTATCCATTCTTGCCATTCAGGTATTTCAAAAAGAGCAGGACCGTGAAATAAATATCTGTGATCTGTTTGGCGGAAGCGGAATTAGGGGCGTAAGATATAAAAATGAAATTTCCGGAGTGGGTGAAGTTTCAATCAATGACATTAGCGAAACCGCCAATCATTATGAAAAACACAATATTGAACTGAATAATTTGGAGGATGTTGAAGTATACAATCATGACGCCAGCATGTTTTTGAGGATGAAACGTGGGGAATTTGATGTCATCGATATTGATCCCTTTGGAACCCCTTCTCCATTTCTTGATTCAGCGGGATACTGTGCTCGCAGAGATTCCCTGTTATGTGTTACTGCAACAGACACTTCCGCACTGTGCGGAACATATCAGGAACCATGTATTCGCAAATACAATTCAAAGCCTTATAAAAGTGAATACTGCCATGAAACCGGAATTAGAATTTTAGCAGGTTTTGTTGCACTTACACTTTCAAAATATGCAAAGTTCATTAAAGTAAAAATGTCCCACAGTACTGAACATTATATGAGATTATATCTGGAAATTGAAAAGGGTTCAAAAAGAACTGATGAATCCTTGAAAAATATAGGTTATATCAGCCATTGTAAAAATTGCCTGCACAGACAGACAAGCAATGGCCTTGCAAGTCCCATCGATGAAACATGTCCGGTTTGTGGTGAAAAATTAGTTCATGCAGGTCCTTTATGGTTGGGAGATATCCAGGATGGAGAATTTATTCAAAAGATGATTGAAGAAGCAGACAACAAAAAAATAAACACCGAAAAGGATGCTTTGAAATTATTGAACAAATGTCTTGTGGAATCAGATGCCCCTGCAACATACTATGATGTTCACAGCATCTGCAAATCTTTAAAAATTAGTGCTCCCAAATTTGACTTAATTTTGAACAAACTTCAAGAAAATGGATTTAAAGCTATAAAAACTCATTACAACCCAATAGGCATAAAGACTGATGCGGGAATTGATGATATTAAAAATATTCTGATTAAATTAAATGAATGCTAAAAATTGTATACTGTGATTACAACAACAATAAAAATATCCATAAAAAATTATCATAACAATTGTTTATTCAATCAATTATTATATAACTATGTAATAAAAAAATTACCGAGAGTAAAATTATACTAAAAAATTTTAAAAAAAATAAAAAAAATACACTAACTTTATATATTATAAAAACATTATAATAAGCATAAAGTTAATTTTAGAATTAACTAAACCATTTTTTAAATTATAAAAAGGAGACATAAAATGGTAAAAACTAAAGACAATGTTGTTAAACTTGACGACACCGACATTAACATCCTTAAAATCATTAATGAAGATGTTAGAACATCATATAGACAAATTTCACGAAGTTTAGATGTTTCAGTAGGAACAGTTCACAACCGTATTGATAAAATGGTGAAATCAGGAGTTATTAAAAAATTCTCTCCAGTTATTGATCATGAGAAATTAGGTTTTGTATTAACTACTATCATTGGTGTTAGAGTAAAAGGTGGAAAACTTAAAAATTGGGAAGAAAAAACATTCTTTAACAAAAATGTTGTAGGAATCTATGATGTTACTGGAGAATATGATGCATTCTTAATTGCAAAATTCAGAAACACAAACGAGTTAAACGCATTTATTAAAGAATTACTTAAAGACCCGATTATAGAAAGAACATATACACAAACTGTTCTTGACGTAATCAAAGAAGACATGGGATCTTCAAACATTTTATAAATTTTTTTACAAAAAGTGGTTCAAACTACTTTTTTATTTTCTATTTTTTGATTGATTTTAATATTTTATCACACATGTATAAAATATATTACGATGTTATATTGACTTACAAATACCCTGCAATAATCATTTAAGTATATAAATGAAAAGATACAAAAAAAATAATATTTAATTAAAAACGAGGTTATTAAATTGGCAGTTTGCTTACCCGATACTCAAGACGATGCTCCAAGCATACCTATAAAACTCACAAGAGTGGGTGTGACTGGAGTTAAAAAATTATTACAACTAGAAAGAAAAAATAAAAGACCTATAATTTTACTACCTTCTTTTGATGCATTTGTAGACTTACCAAGCAATCAAAAAGGAGTACACATGTCTAGAAACCCGGAAGCCATTAGTGAAGTCCTCGAAACTGTAGCTAAAGACTCTACCGTAGATGTTGAATCATTATGTGCAAAAATCGTTGACAAAATGATGACCAAACACGAATACGCAAGACGTGTTGAAATCTCAATGACCACCGATTTCATGTTCATGAAAGAATCACCAGTTACCAAAAACAAAACTCAGGAAATGGCACAATTGAAAGCGAAAGCCGTTGGACTGAGAGATGATGAAGGTAATGTGACAATAAGAAAAAGCATAGGTGCCGAACTTATTGGAATGACAGTCTGTCCATGTGCACAGGAATCAGTAAGAGAATCCGACAAAACAAAATTGCTGGAATTCTTAGATGAAGAAACCACTCAAAAAGTCTTAGACACCGTGACTTTTGCTTCTCACAATCAAAGAGGAGTTGGAACATTATTGATTGAAGTTCCTGAAGACAAAATTGTTAAAGCAGAAGATTTAATTGATATTATTGAAACTTCAATGAGTTCACCTGTATGCGAGTTACTTAAAAGACCTGATGAAAATGCAACTGTAATGAATGCACACAGAAAACCTGTATTTGTGGAAGACTGTGTCAGAAACATGATGGAAAAAATCGTTGAAAAATATTCCGATTTCCCGGACGACACATTAATAACTGCACGTCAAGAAAACCAGGAAAGTATCCACAGACACAATGCATTTGCTGAAAAAGTTACAACTCTTGGAGAGCTAAAAGAAGAATTAAATATCTGAGGATTTGATTCAATGAAAAAAACTTATGAAATTGCAGGACAGGTTATGGGATTTTTTGAGTCATTCAAAGGATCAAGACCTGCAATAGACAATGAAAGAATACTTATTGTTAGAGGAAGGTCCAGAAAAGTTCTGCCGATAGATGAATTTGACTCCAAATTAACCGAAATAGGTGAAATATTAGGCGGAAAGGAACTGGATGACAGTTCTGAAAAAATCTCTAAAATTCTTGAAATTGGCGATAAAAACATTAAGAGAAGTGAGACAACAACCAGTGATTTGGACAACAAGGGATTCATTAGAATGAAAGAGGAATTGGAATCAATGGGCCTTGTTGTTGCATATAAAGTCTTTGAACTACCAAACTTTGATGTGATTATTGCAATTTGGGAAGACAAAAACGAAATACCTCCATTATATGTGGAAGTAACCGTTTCTGAAGATGAAGATTAAACATGACACAAAAATTAACAAAAAAAGATATTCTTAAGGTACTGACAGCAACCAATAGTGAAATAATTGATTATATGCAGGAAGCCAACAGATGCCAAGAGAATAATCTTATTACTTATTCTAAAAATATTTTTATACCCTTGACTGAAATCTGCCGGAATGACTGCGGATACTGTAATTTTAAAAAAGATCCAAGCGACCCTGAAGCCATAATTCTTAAAAGCAGGGATGAAATACTTGAAAGTCTAAAGGAAGCCGAACAGTACGGATGCAAAGAGGCATTGTTTACTTTCGGCGAAGATGCCGATGAAGAGGAAATTGTTCAGGACAAATTGAAAGAATACGGCTATCAATCAATGATTGATTATGTTGTTGACATATGTCAGATGACACTGGATGAAACCATCCTGCTTCCACATACAAACGGCGGGAATTATTCCTATGATGATTTAAAAAGACTGAAAGAAGTTAATGCATCAATGGGTCTGATGCTTGAAAATTCATCATCAAGACTGATGGAACTGCCTGCACACAACAAAAGTCCCGGAAAAAATCCGATGCTCAGATTGGAGACCATTGAAAATGCAGGTAAATTAAAGATTCCATACACTACAGGAATTTTAATCGGCATTGGTGAAACAAAAGAGGAGGTTGCAGAATCCCTTCTTGCAATCCGTGATTTATATGACAGATATGACCACATTCAGGAAGTCATCATCCAAAATTTCACCCCTATACCTGGCATTGAGATGGAAAACTGGCCCGAACCAAGCTTTTTGGATATGATAAGGACAGTGACTGCCGCAACATTGGTATTTGAGGATACTGATGTGAGCATACAGGTTCCTCCAAACCTAAACAATGACACAGCTCAAATTTTCCTATTGTGCGGAGCGGATGACTGGGGAGGAGTGTCACCGGTAAGTCCGGATTACGTGAACATCACCTCACCATGGCCGGGAATTGATGAGCTTAAAAAAATAACCGAAGATGCCGGGTTTAAGCTGACTGAAAGATTATGCGTTTATGAGAAATACTTCAATGAAGAATGGCTGAACGACAGCCTTTTAGAAAAGATTTCAAAAATAACCGATTAAACACTTTTAACCACCATCTGACCTCAAATTTTTAAATTAATTTTTCATATATTGACTTGAATTTTACATGCTCAAAGCAAAAATGATTTAAAATCGTTATTTTATAATTAAAAAGCAATATTGACTTTTATTGATACATATCTTTATATATAATCGAGTTTAACATGATTGTACCTAGGAATAATAGTTTTCGTGGCCATGAAAAATTTTCAATCGACATTAAAAGAGGTGTTTTTTCATAGCAGAGGAACGGATTAACCAAGATGTGACATACAAATTCATCATTAAAACACTAAAACATCGGTTCTTCAGGCATTTAGGGTATGAAGGAGCAAACATAGTATTTGAAAACGTTGAACAAATACCAATGGGTCCTGATCAAAAAATCATGGACATACTGGCCAAAGTCAACGGCAATCTCAAAAGAAATATCGAAATACAGTCAACACCAGCATATATATAAATACAGGATTTATAACCAAGCGGATGAATTTACAGTCTTTAAAACAACAGTATTTGCAACATATCCTCCAACACAAGGTATAGAAGAACTAGAAATAGATGGAGACATCAACTTCCATCCAGATTTCTTCTATACAAAAAATCTAAAAGCAACAGAAATTATAAGAACCATTAAAACAAAAAATGATAATAAAGAGGAACTCACAGAAACTGAAGCTATAAATCTAATTATCACTCCAGACACATCTCACAACTACGATAGAGTCGAACTTTTAGAAATAACCTCAGAATTATTATCAAATGCATTAATATCCGATGAAGAGTTTCGTAATGACTTAATACAGTGTCAAAGAAAAATGTTACAAAGATTCGTGGAAAAAGATAAAAGAGAGGAGATAGAAAAAATGTACAAATTCAGAGCACAAGACTACGGAATAGAACCTAACGTCACAGGCATCGAAGAAGAAATCGAAATATCCTACCAAGACGGACACAAACAAGGCCTAGACGAAGGCATCGATTAAAATAAAACAGAAGTAGCCAAAAGACTAATCCAATTAGAATTTGAAGACGAATTAATTGAAAAAATCACAGACCTAGAAATATCCGACATCGAAAAACTAAAAAAAGAAATTAAATGACTAAGCAAACCCCAACACTTAATCATTTAACACAAATTAATATATTCTAGCATCAACAACAACATGTTCCACACCAGGAGCATATTTTTTAATCTTGTTTATTTTTAAAAGTTCCACATCACGACCATTCGCCTCGGAAACTATCCTTTCAATCGGACGGGTTTCCATCAGCTTTTCGGGAACTGTTTCATGGTAATGCAGAATCCCTCCTTCATTTAAACTGTCGATAGCAACACCAAGATAATGGTGTGTTGTCTTTACATATCCCATGATTATCCTGTCTGCACTATATTTTGGTGTCACTTCCCTGCAGTCCCCTAAAATAGGAGTGATGTTGTCCAACTTATTCAATTTGATATTTTCACATAAGAACTGATAAGAATTGGGATTGATTTCAATGGAGATTACCTGTGAGGCATTAGAATGAACACCTATTGGAATTGAAAAGTAACCTATTCCGGCAAACATGTCAAGTACCCTTTCACCATCACTGACAAGCTTTGCAATTCTCAAACGCTCATTGTTATTCCCTTTTGACCACATCACCTTAGCCAAATCCAGTTTAAAAAGACATCCGTTTTCCTTGTTGATTGTTTCAGTGTCATCACCATAAAGGATTCTGTAAACCGGTTCCCTTTTGGTTCCCTGAATATGGTCAATCTCCATTATTGTTTTGACATTATGGACTCCGGCCAGCTCATCATAATCCAAACTTTGATGATTCTTATCCAATATTAGGATATCCCCAATTTTTTTATATTTCATAACACACCTAAAAGAAAAGTTTATATATTGAAATAGCTAATATTAATATTGTTAGTTTATACTAATTATTGATTCTGATTTTAAATAAAATTAATCTTTCAGATTAGTTTATATTTTGTTATATTAACCTATAAGTAGTTGAAATTAGATATTTTAAATACTTATACGAGGTGTATTTAAATGGATGATAAAATACTAGAAGGTACAACCACCGTCGGAATAACATGTAAAGATGGAGTTGTATTTGCAAGCGAAAGAAGAGCTAGTATGGGAAACCTTGTAGCTCACAAAGTAGCAGAAAAAATATTTAAAATTGATGATCATATTGTAACAACCATTGCAGGTTCCGTTGGAGATGCACAAAGTTTAATGAAAGTTATTGAAGCAGAAGTTTCTCTTTATCAAATGAGAAACAATGATGCCATTAGCGTTAAGGCAGCTGCATCATTAACCGCAAACATCCTGCGTTCCGGACCGATGTATGTTCAAACATTACTTGGCGGAATGGACGGAGACAAACCATCTCTTTACTCACTTGACCCTGCAGGTGGTATGATTGAAGATACTTATATCTCAACTGGATCAGGTTCCATCGTTGCTTACGGTGTTCTTGAAGACAGATTCAGAGATGATTTAACAACTGACGAAGGAATTGAAATAGCAATAAGAGCTATTAGAGCTGCTGCTGAACGTGACACTTTCTCCGGTAACGGATATTTAGTCGCTAAAGTAGATAAAAACGGCTTTGAAATGTTAGATAATGAAAAAATTAATGAAATTCTTGATAAAATATAAGTAAGCTAATTTTTCATAACTAACTATTTTTTTATATAACAGTGTGGCTAGTTTATGAAGATTAACTGATTATAGCTTAAATGCTTTCATAAACTAGATTCCTACACAAACTTTTTTTGAAGGGATTATATGACTTCAGATATTTTAGATGAGATTAAAAAAGAGATTTTAGGTAAGCTGCCAGATGAAATCCAGGTTTCAAAAGTTGAATTTGAAGGACCTGAAGTGGTTGTTTACACTAAAAATCCGGAAATAATTACTGAAAATGGCGATCTTATAAGATCACTTGCAAAAGAACTTAGAAAAAGAATAATTATTAGATCTGACAAAAGTGCTTTACTTGAACCAGAACCAACAATAAATAAAATTCATGAAATAGTTCCTGAAGGGGCTGAAATTACAGATATTTACTTTGATACAGTAACTGGTGAAGTTGTCATTACCGCTAAAAAACCTGGACTGGTTATCGGAAAATACGGAGTAACATCAAGAAATATCGTTAAGAATACCGGTTGGGCACCTAAGATTTTAAGAACCCCACCAATCAGTTCAGACATTATTGGAAAGATCAGAACCATTCATAAAAACAGCAGTAAAGACAGAAAAAAATTACTTCAGAAACTTGGACGTCAAATCCATCAGGGAAGCAAATATCCTAATGATTGGGCAAGAGTCACTTCCATGGGAGGATTTAAAGAAGTAGGACGTTCATCAATGTTACTTCAAACACCTAACAGCCGTGTTTTACTCGATTGTGGTGTAAATGTTGCTGCATCAGATAATAAAAATGCATTCCCTTATTTGAATGCTCCTGAATTTTCTATAGAAGAACTGGATGCGGTCATCATATCTCACGCTCACTTAGACCACTGCGGATTTGTACCTTACCTGTTCCATTATGGATATGACGGACCTGTATACTGTACAACACCAACCAGAGACTTAACCACATTACTGCAGTTTGACCATCTGGATATTGCTCATCGTGAAGGAAATCCTTTACCGTTCACATCCAAACATGTAAAGCAGGCAATCAAGAATACAATCACCCTTGATTATGGTGAAGTAACCGACATTTCACCGGACATAAGATTAACATTGCATAATGCAGGACACATCTTAGGTTCAGCAATTTCCCATATGCACATTGGAGACGGAGCACACAACTTGGTATATACCGGAGACTTCAAGTATGAACCATCAAGATTACTTGAACCTGCAACCATTCGTTTCCCACGTGCGGAAACAGTGATTATGGAAAGTACATATGGAGGACGGGAAGACATTCAGCCGTCAAGGAACAATGCTGAAAAAGAAATGATGAAAACCATCTATAAAACACTTAAACGTGGAGGAAAAGTATTGGTTCCTGTATTTGCTGTGGGAAGGGCACAGGAATTGATGGTCGTTCTTGAAGAGTACATGAGACATGGAATGATTGAAGAAGTGCCTATATATATTGACGGTATGATTTGGGAAGCAACAGCAATCCATACTGCAAGGCCGGAATACTTAAGCAAAGACTTAAGAGATCAGATATTCCATATGGGAAGAAATCCGTTTGTCTCTGAAATGTTTAAAAAAGTTCAAAACAGAGACCAGAGAAAAGATATTGTGGAAGCAAAACAGCCTGCAATCATCCTGTCAACTTCAGGTATGCTGACCGGAGGAAACTCCGTGGAATACTTCAAATGGTTATGTGAAGATGAAAAGAATACAATAATATTTGTAGGTTACCAGTCTGAAGGATCCATGGGAAGAAGAGTTCAAAAAGGCTGGAAAGAAATACCACTTGAAGATGATGACGGAAGAACCAGACAATTCTGCGTTAAAATGCAAGTAAAAACAATCAACGGATTCAGTGGTCACTCCAACAGAAGACAGTTAATGGAATATGTTAAAAGGCTCAATCCAAGACCTGAAAAAGTCATTACCTGCCATGGAGACCCATACAAAGCTGTGGACTTGGCATCTTCCATTCACAGAAGTTACAAAATTGAGACCAAAACTCCAATTAATTTAGATTGTGTAAGAATACATTAATATATCAATTAATACAAAAATTAGTAATATAAAAATGTTGTAAAATTATTACAACATTAAATTTATTTTTAAAATAAGGTGTAATTATGGTTACTTATTCAGAATCTGGTGTTGACATTGATTTGGAAGCAGTTACTGTTTCTGCTCTTGCTGATAAACTCAAATCAACATTAGAATGTAGAGATATTATCACTGACAGTGGTCATTATGCAGCT
Source organism: uncultured Methanobrevibacter sp. (assembly GCF_946408925.1). Classification (GTDB taxonomy): domain Archaea; phylum Methanobacteriota; class Methanobacteria; order Methanobacteriales; family Methanobacteriaceae; genus Methanocatella. The sequence goes on along the minus strand of NZ_CAMJUE010000011.1, from coordinate 18,839 downwards.
TTGGTCAGATTAGGTGACAAAGCAATTGCAATGAGTACTGATGGTGTTGGAAGTAAAATTTTAATTGCTGAAATGATGAACAAATACGATACTGTAGGAATTGACTGCATCGCAATGGTTGTAAACGACATTTTATGCGTTGGAGCAGAACCAATAGCATTAGTTGACTACCTTGCCGTGGAAAAACCTGACCCTGAAAGGGCAGCTGAAATTGCCGAAGGTTTAGTGACAGGTGCAATCGAGTCAAAAATCGCAATAATTGGAGGGGAAACCGCTTCACTTCCAGGAATTATAAAAGACTTTGACCTTGCGGGAACAGGTATTGGATTTGTTGATGTTGATAAAATCATTACCGGTGAAAACATCCAACCTGGAAATGTTTTAATCGGAATTAACAGTAACGGAATTCATTCCAATGGATACAGCCTTGCCAGAAAAGCAATATTTGAAGATGCGGGATTAACTGTAGATGACAAAATGCCAAACGGCGAGACCACAATCGGTGAGGAACTAATCAGACCAACTGAACTATATGTCAAACCTATAGTTGCACTATTTGAAAAAGAATACAATATAAATGGGCTTGCCCACATTACCGGCGGAGGTTTCACAAACCTGAGACGTTTGAAAAAAGGTGTTGGATATGACATCAACAATCTCCCTGATGTTCCGGAAATATTTAAACTGATTTATGAACAAAACGTAGACATCAAAGAGATGTATAAAGTATTCAATATGGGTGTTGGATTTGTCGTGATCTGCGAAGAGGATGAAGCCGATAAAATCATGGGCACTTTAAACGAATACTGCAATTGCCAAATTATAGGTAAAGTAACTGATGATGAAAAAATAACTGTTAAAGCTTTTGACGGCTCTGAAATTGAATACTAATTGAGGTGTATAAATGAAGATAATGAAAGATAACGAAATGGCATTAGTAAAAGAAATCCTATCAAAACTTGGAGCAAGTGAAGAAGACCAGGAATTAGTTGCGGAAGCTACTGTTGATGCGGATTTAAAAGGATTCACATCACATGGACTTGGAAGATTCCCCCAATACCTAATTAGTATTGAATCAGGCACAATAAACCTAGAAGATAACATAACCATTGAAAAAGAAACACCTGCAATTGCATTGATTAACGGTAACAGCGGATTTGGACAAGCTGTCTCATACAAAGCAATGCAAATAGCCATTAAAAAAGCAAAAGAAGTAGGTATTGCCTGTGTAGGAGTTCACAATACCAACCACTTTGGAGTTACAGGATTTTACTCTGATTTGGCCTTAAGAGAAAATTGCATCGGTCTTGTACTCGCAAATACAGATCCTGCTATAGCTCCCCTAGGAGGTAAAGAGCCATTGATTGGAACCAATCCTGTTGCATTAGGAATTCCATCCGACACATACATTACAGTAGATATGGCAACATCAGTCACAGCCCGTGGAAAAATCATCGAATCAAAAAGGAAAGGCCTGGACTTACCAGACGGCTGGGCATTAGACAAGGATGGAAACCCAACCAACAATCCTGAAGCTGCACTTGAAGGATCAATCCTACCGTTTGGAGGATTTAAGGGATATGCATTAGCATTATTAATTGAAATTTTAACAGGACCGCTAGTACAGGCAGGCTACGGCCATGGAGTGACAGGTACCGCATCACCAACCAAAGACTGTACCAAAGGAGATTTATACGTCGTTATCGATCCATCCAAATTTGGAGACTTTGATGAGTTTAAAGCACACACCGAAGACTTCGTATCACAAGTCAGAGCAACTGGTGAAACTGTTGCAATTCCAGGTGATTTGGAAGTTAAAAGAATTGCCGATGCCGAAGCAAATGGTGTTGCAATTGATGAAAAATTATACGAACAGTTAAAGGAAATCTGTGATGATTTGGATATCGACATAGATTCTTATGTTGAAGAATGATGAGTTATTAACTTAACTCATTCCAACTATTTTTTTGGTTTAATTTACTGCATTTTAAAAAAAATTTATTTTCAAAAAGACAAAAATAAACACCCTACCTTATTTAAATAATCATCATTCTTTTTTTGCGAATTTCAAAACTTTTAAAACTATTTTAAAAATGTAAAAAAGTAATAAAAAGTTGACAAAATAGGTCATTTTATATAATATTAAAATGATAACTAATAATGTTATAAATATTTGAAAAAATATTTGTACATTAAAAGATTTTCTTAAAAAGGAGGACAATAAATGAAAATAAAAAATTCTTACATACTGTTAATAGCAATAGCAATATTTCTATTAATAAGCATCGGATCCGTCTGTGCTAGTGAGAATATCACTGATAATAGTGATGTACAATTAGCTGATGATGGAACAGACGTTGTCCTCAGTAATAGTGATACTGAAGAAAACGTAGCCGATGGTACGTCAACAGAAAAGATAAATACTACTGTTGAAACTGATAAAGAAAAATATGAATTCAAACAGGATGCAAATAAAACCGTTTCTGTTCATGTTAAAGACAACAAAACAGAAATTGATATAAACAAAAGTGATTTATCCGTAATGAATGGAAACAAAAATATTTCCTTTGAATATACAGGAACCCTAATTACAATAACCGAATCACTGCCTGTTGGAAAGTATAATTTAACAATTAATTACTTAGGTAATGAAAATTATATCAATTCAACCAAAGTTATTGGTGTAAAAATATACGGAAACAACACAATTGAAACTGTAACAAGTGTTGTTTGTAACGGAAAAGATATTGAAATTCCGGTTAATGTAACTGATCAAGTCGATTATATAGAACTAATAAAAGACAATTTCAACCTGACATTAGTATACACTAATGAAACTGGAAACATATGTAATCTGACAATTAGAGATTTCAATATCGAAAATGAAAAAATTAAATTCACTTCACCTGTTAACAAGTTAATTGCAGCAAGTGTAACAATTGACTACAAAAATGCAACCGAACCTAAAACTGTTAACATTAAAATTAGTACTGAAATCAAAGCTGAAAAAGACTCATACAAATTTAAATCCGAAGAGAATAAAACAATCAGTATCACAATCCTCGACGGTCAAGAAAATCAATTAAATGTTACTAAAAATGATTTAAAAGTCTTTGAAAATGGAAGCGAAGTTAGCTTTGAATATAACAATTCAGTTATTTTACTTAACATAGATGAAGGCATACATAATTTAACAATCGCATATCAGGGAAATACTACCTACACTGCTTCAAACAGCAGTGCGATTACAGTAAAGGTATCCGGAAACAATACTATTAATGTTCCGGAGTATGTTGCTAGTGACGGCAAAACCATAGAAATCCCGGTAACCCTATTTGACGGTTCTGAAAATATTAATTTAACCAGAAATTTCTCATTGAATTTAGTTTACACTGATAAAACCGGAAATGAAAGTTCAATTATTATTCCAGATGAAGATTATGAAATCAGTGCTGACGGCAAAAAAGTGATCTTAAAAAATCTGGAACAATACAAATGGATTAAAGCAAAAGTGAATATCAATTATGTAAATTCAACCGGAATGAAAAATGTCAAAGTGCTTTTGATAAGTTCAGTAAATGCAACTCCGGAAAGCAAAAAATACAGACACAATGAAACAGACAACATTACTGTTACTGTAAAAGACAATAACGGAAATGCATTAAACATTACTAAAGCTGATTTACAGGTATTTGACAATGGAAAATCAATTGAATTCGCATACAACAATTCCATAGTTAACGTCAGACTGGATGACGGAGTTCACAATTTAACCATTGTATACAAAGGTAATGATACATTCAATTCCTCAAGCGTTTCAATTGAAAGAAGAGTTTATGGAGACATCAGACTCAATTCCGACGAAGTTGCAGTATTGGATGAAAACAGTAAAGTTACAGTTAACATCAACCTTAACGATGGTGCGGATTTAGTTGACATTAATAAAACTAAATTAAACCTCACATTATTCTACACTTTAAATAATGTTACTGTTAACAAAACTGTTGAATACACTTTAAACGGTCAAAATGCAACTTTTGATTTGAAAAATGACTTTGATTCAGCTTATGTTGTAATCAAATACAATGAAAATAACTTAACAGCAACAACTAAAATTAAAGTGAACACTGAAATTAATATCAATAACGGTGCTTCAAATGTTACCTGCGGTGAAACTGAAAAGAAAACATTAATAATCACACTAACCGGATTAACCGATGGGGCAGGCCATGCAATCAATATAACAAAAGACAACATTCAGATATTGAACAACGGCAAAGCTGTTAACATTGATATTAACGGTTCTGTTGTGACCCTTAAAGATTCATTCAAATATGGAGTCTACAATTTAACAGTTAAATATCTGGGAGACGGAACTTTCCTTGAATCCCTTAAAAACATTACCTTAAAAGTTTACGGTCTTAATGCAACCACTCCGGCAAACATTAATTCCAGTAAAAAAGGAGAAATTAAAGTCGGACTTATCATAGGTAATGAAACAGAAAATATAGATGTTTCTAAAGTTGGCCTTAACGTAACCTATAAAAACGGAAACAACACTGAGGTTATTCCTGTAACTGCGGATAAGTATGAAAATGGAACATTATACATCACTCTTGAAAACGGTAACTTTACAACTGCCACATTAACTATTACATACGACAATACAACAGCAAATGTTACCTTAAACAGGATATATAATGCTAAAATTGAAATCATAAATGGTGTTAATGAATATAAAACCGGTAACTTTACATTCAGACTGGTTGATCTTGATGATGGCTCCAATATTACAGGCAGAACCATTAAATTGACCACTACCGGAAACATCAGAGCAGGATTCAGTGCAACCACTGATTCTAACGGTATTGCATCATTCAAAACCGCTAATTTATATGAATTTAACCAGGACTCAAGTAATGGAGGATTCAATTTAAATACAATTGACATGGAAGTCGGAAACCATACCGTTGATCTTGAAACTGAAGGCAATATTAAAGCAGCTAAAGTCACAACCAATTTAACAATTACACAGGGACATTTCAAAATAGTTGTTGAACCATATAAAGAATATTTCGGAACTGATAAGCCTGTAACTGTTAATGTTACCAACTCATTAGGAGAACCTGTTCCGGGAGTAATTGTAAAATTAACCATTGACAAGGTAAGTGGAGAATATTACCTTTACACTAACGCAAGTGGTATAGGCAGTATTTCAATATACAATAAAGATACTAAAAGCGGATTAGTGGGTGGAAATTATGTATTCACAGCATCAAACAATGATACCAAAAACATTGCTCCAACCACTTCAAAAGGCACTGTAACTGTTGTTAAAATCCCAACTAGTATCATTGCTAAGGATGTAACCATACAGTATAATACCGGAACCACTTCAACAATTACCGTCAAAGACAAAAACGGTAAAGCAGTAAGTGGAATGTATTTACTTGTAAGATTATACACTACAACTTCCAAATATAATGACTACCTATTCCAAACCAACGGCAAAGGCCAAGTTTCATTCAGCGCTTCTTTAGCTGTTGGAAAACATAAAGTGATTGTTACTTCCGCAGACAATAGATATGAAGCACAACAGGTTACCAAAACTATTACAGTTAAAAAAGCTAGTGCTAAAATCACTGCTAAAAAAGTAACCACATACTACAAAGCTGGCAAATACTTTACTGTTAAATTAACTAACAGTAAAAACAAAAAAGCAATTTATGATGCAAAACTCAATATTAAAATTTATGTTTCAAACAACAGATATTACAATTACAACGGAAGAACAGGTATGAATGGTCAAATCAAATTATCACTTGATTCATTAAAACCGGGAAGCTACAAAGTTGTTGTATCAGGCGCTGACTCCAAAAACTTTAAAGCTTCAAAAGTCACTTCCAAAATTGTAATTAAAAAAGCACCACTTAAATTCATAGCTAAAAAAGTAACTTCTAAAAAAGGTAAAAGCAAATACTTTAAAGTTACAGTTAAGAATAAAAAAATTAACAAAGTGGTTACCGGAATTAAAATAAAAGTTAAAGTTTACACTGGTAAAAAAGCAAAAACTTACACTTTAAAAACTGATTCCAAAGGTATTGCTAAACTTAATGTCAAAAAACTAAAAGTTGGAAAACATAAAGTTATCATTACCTCAGCTAACAAGTATTGTGTTGCTTCACAAAAGAAATCAACTATTGTAATTAAAAAATAAGAGAAAAACCATTTTTCTCTTAACCTTTTTCTTTTTTAAAAACCAATCATCAAGTATATATAACATCTCACCATATTTTTTAGTATAGCAAATATAAATAATGGTGAGAAAAAAATGAACCTTAAATATTTAACACTATTTTTAGCGTTGGCAATCTTATTGTTTGGTATGGGATCAATTTCAGCCATAGACAATACAAATGATACCGTTGCCATCGAAGAGAATGCAAATGATGAAATTGTAAAAATCAATCATGATGAAATTAAAAGTATTGAAGAGGAAAAATCAGCCAATACCACAACTCAAACCACAACTTCAAATTCTGTAAAAACACCTAAAAAAACAACTGTAAGCACACCATACACAAAATTCATATTTAAAAGAAGCAGTAAGCTTAAAATCACTATTAAAGATAAAGAAACAAACAAAACCATTAAAAATCTTAAAATATTGTTTAAAATAAAGGACGGTAAAAAATATAAAACTTACACTCTCAAAACAAACAGCAAAGGCATAGCAACTTTCAGCACTAAAAAATTATCAAAAGGATATCACAAATTCACAATCACCTCAAAAAACGACAATTACAAAGTCAGCAAAAAAGATTCCATTTTCATTGGAAACTTATACTACACCACTATCAACATGGGCAAGTCCCAAAAGCTGAAAAATGGAGATGTGCTTAGAACATTCATGCAAAAGAAAGATATGCAATACAAAAAAGGAGTATATACCGACCTGTGGTATTCCGGAGGTAAAAATCCTAGTAAAGCAAGTGTAGAAGCAAAATACACACAGATATACAGTGCCAAATTCTTCTTTAAAAACAAAAAAACCGGTGAAATCAAAATTGTTTCATCAAAAGGAACCCTCAGCAAGTATAAAGGAGAACTTTATCTTGATTTGCCTCATACAGATTTGATGAAAGGATTTACACCTATTAAAACAAGAATCGGATACCTGACATCCAAATAAGAGAATTAATTTCCCTTATTCTTTTTTATATTTTGCGTAAAAACCGTCAGTATCGGCATATATTGCATAAAAACCATATTCTTCCGCTTTTTTTATAGATGATTTAATATATTGTCTTCCCCATGAAGTAATGGCTTTTGCACATTCAAATGAATACCATCTGAATCGTGGAAAACCGTAAATTCCATACATGGTATTTGCCAATCTTTTAATGGCCTGCTGCTGTACATCAAGAGCGATTTTTTGTTGGGGATCTGTTGATGCTTTCATTTCCCTTTTAATTCTAAAACGTTCCTGCAGAATCTTATCAATAACTGACGGAATGAATCCCTGAGGTGATTTTTTAAATTTAACACCATGTTCGGGCGAAATATTATATTCTTCCTCATTTTCAACCTCATCCAATGTCATTACATCAGGAGAGATGTTTTTTGAAATTATAATGCTGGGATACAGGCTTCTGAAATCGAACTGAACAAGATTTTCGTGAAGTCCCTTTTCAGGCTCCCTTACATATCCTCCCTCATTGTCTTCAGCTGATGCACGGTCTGCGAAGTTTGAGCCCTGTTTGTTCGGTACAACTTCATCATCAAAATATGCCTGCTTTACCAAAAACCATTCCGCCTGCTGACCTGTTGCCATTCTGGATACGTCAAAAAGCGGCTGGCCAATAATACGGGTAAGCTCTAAATTAAGAGGAAGGGTTTGTTCCGCTATTTTCAGGGTGGAAACAACATCGTCCAATGAGTAGTCAAACAGATTGTCCAGCTCATCCCCCTCATTGTCCCAGAACTCCCAAATACGGTCTCCCGGAACATCAATCTTTTCTTCTCCAAACAGTTCATAGTATACCCTTTCAAGAGTATATCGGTCAAGTGTCATGTACCTTCTCATAACCAGGTACAGATCCACATGAATTAAACCTTTAAATGACGCAGCATTTGCATATCCTCTTCTGATGAATTTAACTTCAGATCCATCCATTCCAATGTCCAAATCGACTTCCAGGAGTTTTGCCCTGTCTTTAAGATAAGGAAAATCAAAATTATCTGAATTGTAACCTACTATGATATCCACATTATTCTCCTTAATGATTCTTACAAACTCTTCAATCATTTCCTTTTCAGTTGCCACCTGGTTTACAAAATCTCCCTTATTTTGGGAGTTGGTTTTTGTTGAAATAACCTGGTTTATGCCAAAATTACTGGCAACACCAATCATGATAATTTCATCTTCAGCCGAATCGGGCATTCCATGAGGGTTTCTGACTTCCAAATCGAAACTTAAAATTCTGAAGTTTTGAGGATATTCTTTGACGCGCTTGAGCTTTTCAGTCAGTTTAATAATTTCAATATCCTGTTTTGTTGAATCCAAATCCATAAATGATTCAATCTCTTCACCGACAGCTATGACTTCAGTCATCGGTATTACATCACGGTCCATAAGATATCGTCGGTAAAACGGTATGTCAAATTCCCTTATTTGAAGTACACTCTCCAAATCCCTTAGAGCATCCCTGTTTTTTGCAAGCTCCTGAGGATGCCTGAATGTGACTTTTACAAACTCAGATTCGATTTGAAAATCTTTTTTAATTACCTTTTCAACCTTAACTACATCGATGTTTTCGTTTATTTCAGATATGCATTCATCAACATCTTCTGATACAACATATAAATAAGGTTCAAATGTATCATCAATCAGTATGACATTTTTATCCCCTTCTTTTGAAAATAACCTTATCACTGGCTTATTTTCATATGTCACATAATCTATATCCAAAATAACCACATTTTTCTGCACTTATGCATCCTCCACAAGATATTCTTTTCTATAATTATCCAAAACTGTATATGTAATTCCCAAAATCAGCGGCCCAACAACGAATCCTACAATTCCGTAAACAAGTGGCCCGGATAAGAACCCTATTAATAATATTAAAGGATGAATATCGGCATAATGGCTTGAAAGAGCAGGCCTTATGTACATGTCCACAGTACTTAGGAAAAATCCGAACAACAACACTATTGCGGCTCTCGGATAATTTCCGGAAATCAGATCCATGAAAAATAATGCCCAGTAAATTGGCCATGGCCCGAATACCGGGATAAGCTGAAGTATGCCTGTGATAACTCCTAAAAATATTCCAAAAGGATATCCTAAAAGGGAATAGCCTATTGCTCCAAAAATGCCAATTATAACTGATGTTAAGAAGTGTCCGTAGAATATGCTTCTCAAGACATCTTTTACTGACTGGACTGATGTGTCAAAGAAGTCCTGTGAATCTTTCGGTACAAAAGATCTGATGAACTTCAGGCATCTGTCCCCATCACGGGCAAAATAGAATACTGAACAGACAAGAATGAACAGATCCATGGTTATATTCATCAGACTGCTTAAAAACTTAACAAGATAATTTAAAACATATTTTCCAATTTCCTGCAGTGAGGAATTTATGGATGCTGATATTGAATTTATGTCAAATTTCCATGGCAGGTAACCTGATACCATAGTGAGGGAATTGTTAATGTCTGAGTATGAGTTGGAAGTTAAAAATCCGGATATCATTGCGGAAAGCTCAAATGAGATATATCCAACCAGTAAAATCAGCGGGATTAAGATTACAACCATTGCAATCAGAATTGAAACTGACTGAAATTTTAGTTTTGATTGGATTTTGCGGGCTACAGGCCTTACTCCATAAGCCAGAATCGCCCCTAAAATCACCATATTCAATACCGGAAAAACAATCATCAATGAAACTATTAACAGGAATATTATCATCAATACCGGAGGTGTTAAGTGTTCATTAATGTTGATTCCCATTCAATCACCCGCATTAATATTTTACGCCGGAAGCATCACGTCTGTATTTTGCAAATTCAGTAATTTGTGAAATTTTATCATTTTCAAAAACCGGTCCCTCTACGCATATTCTCCACCCTTCAGAGTCAACGCAGCACTGGCCGCATACTCCAAGTGCACATTTCATATATCTTTCAAGAGAATATTGGGCAGGTATTTGGGATGATTCAAGAATATCAAATATTCCTTTCATCATTATCTCAGGACCGCAAACAAAACCATAATCATAAGAGGTGTCTTTAAGCAAATCCTCAAGACAGTTTGTTGCAAAACCTTCAAATCCGAAACTTCCATCATCAGTGCACGGAAAAACATCCACTCCCAAATCCTCAAGGGATTTGATGAATAACAGTTCTTCTTTTGTTTGAGCAGCAGAAATAACACTTACAGAATTTGCACCTGCCAAATCACTTGAAATTGCATTTATAGGAGCCATACCGACTCCACCACCAATGGCTATAATTTTTTTACCTTCAAATGAATTGTCAAATCCTCTACCGTAACTGCCCCTAACTCCTATTACATCTCCAACATTCAAATCATGCAATTCGGATGTGAACTTTCCAATGTTTTTAACAGTGATTGCCAATTCGTTATCATTGATTTGAGATATTGACATTGGTTTTTCATTGTTAAAATTCCAAATCATTAAAAATTCGCCAGGATTAGGTTTTCCAAGTGTTTCGAAATCCCAGTCAAACTTAAAAGTTTTGATTGTAGGAGTTTCTGTGATGACATCAGTGATTTCAACTATTTTCGGTTCATTAATCATGCGCAATCCCCACCATTTCATCAATTGAATTATAACCTTTTTCGTTCATGAATTCTTCCAAACCAGTGTTAATTTTACCAAATACTTCAACACCTTCATCCATGATTGCAGTTCCTATTTGAACAGCCCGTGCACCGGCAAATATGAATTCAACAACGTCTTCATAGGAATATATTCCTCCGACACCTATTAATGGAATGTCAACGGATTCATAAACTGAATAGACATTTCTTATTGCAATCGGTTTTATGGCCTTGCCGCTCATTCCGCCAAATTTGTTTGACAAAACCGGACGAGCCACATCGATATTGATCTTCATTCCCGGACCTAAAGTGTTGATTAAAGACAAACAATCGGCACCGGCATCTTCACAGGTTTTGGCGATTTCAGTTATGTCAGTTACATTGGGTGTCAATTTTGCAATGATTGGAACATCACTTGCATCCTTTGAAGCTGAAACGATAGCGTGTGACAAATCACAGCTCTGACCTATGGAGGCACCGTATCCGTCCATTGCATGAGGACATGAAATATTCAATTCAATCATGTCAACAAGTTCCTGAACCTCACCGACCAATGTGGAAAACTCATCGGGAGTTGCACCATAAATTGATGCTATAACCACATTGCCTTCACGGTCAATTTTCTTCAGTTCTTCCTTGAAGTTTTCAACGCCAGGATTTGATAATCCTATTGCATTTATAATTCCGCCATCAACAGCAACTGTTGTTGGGTTTACATATCCCGGATGAGGATTTAGGGAAAAAGATTTTGATACAACCCCTCCGGCACCAGATTTTAAAATCCAATTCATTGATGATGCATTGCTTCCCATAATTCCAGCAGCCAGCATCAATGGATTTTGAAATTCCACACCACAAACATTTGTTTTCAACATGATATCAACTTTGTAATTAATTATTTAACTAGTTTTTGTAAATTTATCAATGATTTCCTGATATTTATCATTCTGCAATTTTAAACTAATGATATTGGCCTTATTAGCCTTTACAATTTCCTCATTAGCTTTTGTAAGATTTTTAATCATCTCATCCTGCTTTTCAATTATCAAATCCTTTTGAGACAGTAAATCCTCATATGTTTTAGAGATTTTTCTAAGCTGTATTTCAAGCTCTTCGGAATTTGATTTTATTTGAACCTTATAATCATCGATTAAAGACCTCAGATATCTGACCTGATCCTGCTTATCCTCTATTATGGCATCTTTTTCATGGATTTTTTCAGATAAATCATCAAGTTCCTTAATTCTTGCCTTATCATAATCTATTTTTGTGTCAATCCGGTCTTCCAAATTTTTCTTTTCGTATTTGAGCTTGGTTGAGTATAGCTTTAACTTGTTAATTTCCTCATTTTTTGCATCCAACTCCATTGACAGCTCATCGATTTCGGCATTTTTAAGTTCAATTTCGTTTTTCAAATCTCTAAAACTTTGTTTTGACATATGATAATAATTATAAATTTTCTATTAAAAATACTTTTAAAAAATAAATAACCTCTGCAAACATTGAAATATTAATTTGAACACCAAATTGGTTCAAAATTGGAAAAATTGAAAATACTTATTAGAAATAAAATGAATAACTTATCTTATGGAATGCTATATAACGTATTGTGTTAAAGGATTTTTTGCTTTTAACAGTGAAAATGAACTGATTTGTAAAAGATTATTTCCTGAAAATGAAATAATAAACAGATTAGCTGAAATTAATGATAAACAAATTGTTTTGGAAGAATCAGAAATTATTAATGATGTTTCAAGCGAATATGATGAGATAATCATTGAATCAAATAAAAGACTTTCCGATTACGGCAATGATAAAATTACCATCAAAAATCCAAATCAGGGCGGAGAGTACTTAAGAAGCCATTATGACAAGTTTGATTTAGATGATGAAAATTTAAGCAGCATCTATCAGAATTTTGCAATATATAAAATTAAAAAAGAATCCGCCAGTGAAGATAAGCATCTGATTCAGGCAATAAATTCGATTGATGAAATTGATGAGGCAATATCCAAGTTAATCGAACGCATCCGTGAATGGTATGCATTATATTTCCCGGAAATGGACAATATCAAAAACAATGAAACATACATCAGATTGATTTCCCAAAACAAGACAAAAGAAGAAATCCTAAAAGCAAAACCTGAGGCATTTCCACAAGATATAATTGATCTGGAAGAAGACATAAATCCGGATGACCTGAAAATTATGAACAATTATGCAAAATCAATCTATGAGCTGCAGCAATCCCGAAAAAATATTGAAGACTACATTGACAGCAAAATGGAAAGCATTGCACCTAATTTGAGACTGCTGGTTGGATCCACATTAGGAGCCAAACTGATTTCACATGCAGGAGGAATTAAAAGACTTGCAATGTATCCTTCAAGTACCGTGCAGATTATGGGTGCTGAAAAGGCATTGTTTAGACACCTGAAAAGTGGAGACCGTCCGCCAAAATACGGTTTGATATATCAACACCCTCAAGTTCGGGGATCAAAATGGTGGAATCGTGGAAAAATCGCCAGAATGCTTGCAGGCAAAATTTCACTTGCAGTGAGACGGGACGTCTTTACAAAAACTCTTGATGAAACACTTGAAGATGATTTCAAAGCCAAAGTTGAGGAAATAGAAAAAAATAATCCTTTTCCAACAAAAACCACTAAAAGAAGAAAAGAAGAGAAAAGCAAAACAAAATCCAAAAGGCAAAAAGGTAAAAGGAAAAAGAAAAGGAAAAGGAGGTAAAGCATGAAAGTTTATTTAAAAGATGGAAACATTGCAACACGAAATTTAACACCCGGAGTGTCTGTTTATGGCGAAGATTTGATTATGGAAGATGAAGAATATAGGATTTGGAATCCCAGACGCTCCAAATTGGCAGCTGCCCTTTTAAATGGTTTGAAAAATTTAGAAATTCATGATGCCTCAAAAGTGTTATATCTTGGTGCTTCAACCGGAACAACAGTTTCACACATTTCAGACATTGCAACAAGCGGACGGATTTATGCCGTTGAGTTTTCACCGACCACCGCCAAAAAACTGGTTCAGCTTTCACGTCAAAGAAAAAATATCGCTCCGATTTTAGGTGATGCTACCAAACCAAAAGGATATCTGAACCTTGTTGAAAAATCAGATTTGGTGTACTGCGATGTTGCCCAGCCTACACAGACCGAATTATTTATGAGAAATATGAATCTGTTTTCAACAAATGATGGAATTGGTCTTTTAATGATTAAAGCAAGAAGTATTGATGTTGTTCAAAAGCCTAAAAAGATTTTTAAGGAACAGGAACATAAACTGAAGGAAAAAGGTTTTAAGATTATTGAAAAAACAAAGCTGGAACCTTACGAAAAAGACCATATTGCTTTTTTAGTTGAGAAAAATTTTTAAAAAAGTATATATCAACTTGTGTGAAAATATGATTTTTAAAGCTTGATGAAAAATAATTAATTATTGCCCTTATAAAAATAATATTTAATAAAAAAAGTACTTGTTAAATTAATCAATAAATCAATAATTCAACAGACCAGATTATGAGCAAATTTTTAAAAAATAATGAAAAACATATAGATGCTAGATTTTTGAGTTGCACAACCATCCCCTTGTTATTATTTTTCTGGTTTGAGAATTAATGTAAATCCAGAATATAGTTTGAGGGTTATGGGTGAAGTTATTATAAAGTTTAAATGTGTTGTTTTTAAAGTATAAGAGAATATTAGACAATAATGTATGAATCATGCATTACTGTTTTGTAATATCCTTTTAAAATGAATTATTTTCTTTTTGATTCCTTCATCAGCGCTGTCTTCAAATTCAGGCATTATGTTTCTGATGAATTCGTAGGCCTCATCTCTTTCTGCAGTAATTTGATCATTTTTTGCAATTGCATCATCTCTTTCTGCAGTTGCATTATCTCTTTCTATTGTTATTTCATCTATTTCTGAGTATGCTTGTTTTAGTCTTTTTTCTTGTCTTATTTCCATTGCGTATTTTTCTTTTGTTTGCGGACTTGTTTTTTCTTTTAACATTTTTATCATCCTTTGGTATTCTTTTTCTTCATCAAAATATGCATCAATCATGCAGTTTAATACGGAATATAATACGTATTCCAGTTTTTTGGAGGCAATTTCTGATTCTTGGTAATAATGTAGTGCTTCACGAGTGCGTTCCTTTGCACAGTGTTCTGGAGCAAAAACTGCTGCTATTCCTAGATTTAAACCAGCTTTAACACTGAGTTTTTTGTTGAATTTTAATTTGTTCCTTACACTATTTAATCTTTCCCAATTGTCTCTTTCTCCAAGGTCTAAAAATTGTAAACGGATTATAAAACTGGCGGTTCTGTCATATTCACTATGGTGTTTTGATGATTCAATATGAGAGGCTACTAGCGCATAAAAAGGAAGTTTTTCATCGGCAACACCTTGTATTGCATAATTGGAAATCATTATATTTTTTGGAAGGGTGACTGCCAGTCTTTGATGTTCCATTATGACTATTACTCTTTCAAATAATGTTTTGTAATCTGGGTCTGCAATATACGGACAGTCCATTTCGCCAGTTTTGCCGTCAGGTAATTTGACCTGTGTATTTGCCTTTTTAACAAATTTTCCCGGTGCTTTTAAAACCTCAATAAATTGCTCAGGATATTCCTCAAACATTAATGTAAATGAGTAATTGAAGGGTTGAGGTATTATTTTTATATGCTCGTTATTTTTTGATTTAGCCGTCATTGTTATGTCCTCCAATGAGATAGTTTAATTGAAACTAAAAATTTAAAAATCCTGTTTTTTAGTTGCATATGACATTATGATTTTCAATTGATATATAAGTTTTTCAAGTGTTACTCCGTGCAAAAGCACAAAAACACAAAAGTATTTATTTTTGATGAAGCTTGTCATTTAAACTGTAAATGGAATCTGTCAGTGCTTAATATACATTTGTGTTGTAACTTATGATTTCAAAGCCTTTTAAAATGAAAATTATTAATTGATATAGAGTACCAGATTTTTGAGTTGTAAACAACCCCCATTTTATTATTATTTTTCTTAAAATTCTATAATTATCCCAATTTCTAGAGTAATTTATGGATTAACATCGGTAAATATGCATTAATCATAACTGAAATCCACCATATAACAAAGTTCAATGATAAAACATCCATTTATGTATATTATTACCATCATTAGTCATACAACAAGGATTTGATATAAAAACAAAACCACCTCAATTGGCCAAAGGAAATAGATTTATAACCAATTAAACAACAAAAATCCAAAAAACAGATCCGCAAGAAACCAATGAAAATCAAGAAGTGGGCGAAAAAACTGAGAAACAAACAACACTGAAAATTAAAAAAGAAGAGCAATCAACACTAGTTCCATTTGCATAAATCTAGCACCCTATACTGATTAATAAGCAAAATACATACAAATGATACTACAATAAATAATCAAATAATTTAAAAGTATACGGTTAAAAGATCCAAAAAAGACAAACACAAATATCCACAGTATACTCCAAACACAGACAACATAGCAAAGACTAAAAACAAAACAAATAACTTTAAAAAGAAAACACCACAGAAATTATTTAAAATTAATCAAAAAATAAAACAAAACACCATAAAAAAGACATTAATGCAATGCCCATACAAAAAAATTATTAAAAAAATCAAGTGATAACAAGTGAAAAAATACCTCTGAGAAAATTTAAAAATTACTACAAAAATCGTCAATTAGTAATACTTAGACACTTATCAAAATATATCATGCTTTTGCTACCTCACCAATAATAGTATAAATCAAAATTAATGCAAGAAACACTTTTTATTAAGTTAAAACTTCACCTTCATTTGCCTTAATCATGAAATATGTGAAGTACAAAATATTGCTGAATTCATATTCCCCACTGTTTTTAACACCTTTTGAATTCAATATGCCGATTTTAATCATTTTTGCTAAGAAATTGCTTAAAACACCCTTTTCATCATCGGACAAATACTCCTCCAATTCAGATTTCTGAAAACTGTAAATCTGATGCTTGCCCAATTTCAAAAGAATATTAATGTAATGTTTAGATCCTATTCTATTTAAGTCCGGACGTATCTGTTTGCTTCCAAGTTCATTAGCCGCATTCAAAACTCCAATTGTTGCAGTTTCCTTTGTTATGATTTCACCATCTGATTTCCAAAATACCGCATCACCAATATGCTGCATCATTAATGGTGATCCTTGAGAAAACAAAACAAGCAGTTCCAGCGCATCATCTTCACATTTCATACCCACACTATCAAATGCATTGATGAAAAATTCACGAACATCAGTATTTTCAAGACTGCTAATTTCCTCATGGTGAAATATCCTGCCGAATGACAAGTCCTGCAAAACAAGATTGTCGAATTTTTCCGGATACCCTGCAAATAGAATATATAACGGCAAGTCAAATGAGCTGTCAACTTCAATTGTGTCTGCAAATCGTTTATACCAGTTTACAAATTCTTCCTGTTGGGACAATCCGTTGATATCATCAATCACCAAAAAGATACAATCGTAATCATCAAACTCATCATTAATCAACTCATTTAATATATAATGAAAACTGGCCACCAAATCTCTTGATGTCTCCTCATCCGGCTTGAAGCGGATTTTAGTGCCCATGAATTCAACGCTTTCAATGCTTCCAAACAACCCTTCAAAGTTTCTTTCAAAAAATCCTTTTTCCACATTATTCAGGAATGCTTCGAATATGGAAGTTACAAGATTTTCCAGAGAATGCTGACCTTTATTGGAAACATAAATACCTAAAGCATTTTTATTGTCTTCAAGATATTGCTTGACAAATTCTGCAAGAGATGTTTTACCTATCCCTTTTTTTCCAGTCAAAAAGAAATGCTGCACATCACAGTTACAGGCATTGTTATAATATCTTAAAATCTTTTGAATGCTTGCATGTCTTCCTTTAAAAAAATACGGAGAAACTGGCTTACCTGGTTGAAATGGACTTTCACGATCAATGCTTAAATCAAAGTTCATCATTTTATTCCTCCAAAAATCTTTCCTAAATATCAATATATCTAATAAAATATTAAAAAGTTTTGAAAGTGCGACAGTGTGCAAAATCACAAAAGCATTTATGAATGGGATGAACCTATCCAATTTGAAAAAAACCAATAAAAAAAGGAATCGCTAAAATCAAGGTCAAAAACCTCAAAAAAGGAAAATACAAAATCAAAACAAGTTATGGAAAACTCAAAAACACAAACACAATAACAGTCAAATAAATACCTTACATCCATCACCTAAAACCTCTTATTTTTTTATTAAAAGACAATTACACTATTTTTAAAATCCATCATTAAATCATCATACAAGAAAAAACACCAACATTAACCATTCAAACACCAAAAATAACGAAAACCGACCCACCACATTAAAAATAAGACATTCACACATCAAAAAAATTCACACAAAATGAAAAAACAGAAAATTTACCCAGATATTAACAAAAAGGTATACAAATGATACTTCAATAAATAATCAAATACTTTAAAAGTATACAATCAAAAGATCCAAAAAATACACACAAACAAAAAAGACAAACACAAATATCCATAACACACACCAAACACAGACAACACAACAAAGACTAAAAACAAAACCACCAACTTTAAAAAGAAAACACCACAGAAATTATTTAAAACTAATCAAAAAATAAAACAAAACCCCCATAAAAAAGACAATAATGCAATGCCAATACAAGAAAAATTATTAAAAAAAATCAAGTGAAAATCTAGTGATAACAAGTGAAAAAATACTTCTAAGAAAAGTAAAAAATTACTACAAAAATTGCCAAAAAGTATTACTTAGATAGCTTTTTATACTAAAAAATTAAATATATTATATGCTAATGCAAATAAAATAAAAGTTCAATTAAACGGCCTTTAGGTTTATTCACTCTATTTATCACTCCATTTAACTTAAACCTAAAGGTT
>NZ_CAMJUE010000010.1 GCF_946408925.1 uncultured Methanobrevibacter sp. | reverse complement strand
TATTTTTAGTAATAACTAAATATTCAATTATTTTTTAGTTTAAACAAAATTTTTAATCGAATACTTTATATAATATTAAATTTAATATACTTATAACTAAAAATAATGGATTTCATGAGGTTTTAAAATTGGATATCATTATCAAAGACGACAACACCCAAAAGGTTTTTCTAACAGAAAACACCCTTGATGTGTGTGAAATTTTAGAGGAGCACTACCTCTATATTCTGGAATCCATAAGAAATGAGGAATTCCTATTGAAATATGATGAATGCAATCTTTTCAAGGAGCTTGTTTTTGAAAAGAAAGTTGTCGGCTTTTGTTCATATGACTTTTCAAGGGAATTCATCACCGCTTCAATGAACAATATCTATGTCCTTCCTGAATTCAGGGGAAACGGCATCTTTTATGATGAGCTTAAAAGGACAATGCAGAATCACAACAAGCCAAGCATCATGGAACCTACAAGACTGGTTGTGGAACTGTTGATAAAATATGGATTGGCCAGAAAGGTCACTGACAGTCTTGTTGCAAGCGCCATTGAATTTGTAATTCCGGCAAACCATGTCATGTCAAATGCCGATTATGCAAACGAGGAACTTTCAACCCATTTTTATGATTTGGGCATTTCAAGATGCATTCACATTCTTGACTTGAAAAAACATCTTGTAGCATACAGCTCACCTCTAAATTATGATCTCATCCATTATGATGATATTTCCAGCATTGATGATGATTACTTTAATTGCATCTGCGATTTGTTTAAGGACAATGCGGTTGAGCTTATGAACAGCGTTTTGATGCTTGAGGAAAGCCTTGCGATAAGAAACTATACTCTGGATGAGGTAATCGGAAAAGGTGATGAGTTTTCCATCTACATTGAATCATTGATCGATGATGCCCATGTCACCCGAGCTAAGGCCCTGGAGATTAAAGAGCAAATCCGTGAAGAGTATGAGGCGGGCATGATTTTAAATGAGTCCCTGCTTATAAGACTGGCATATCTTTTTGATGAGGGGAATGAGCCTTCAATCACATCCCATGACGAGACATGTCCCTACTGCAGTATGCCGATTGATGACCATGACAGGTACTGTCACTTTTGCGGAATAAACCTCAACTATAATCCCGATGAGATGCAGGACAGTTTAATCACTACTATCGGTACCTATGAAAGCGATTTCAGTGAGGATATCAGATTTGTCGCCTATAAGTTTTTAATACTGATTGATGAGGGAATCGATTTGGACTACTCAATTTTTACCATTGAAAACAACTACAATATATCATGGGATAATCTGAATGACTTTTTGGATAAAAACGGGTATTTTGGAGAGGGTAAGATAACCTCTGAGGGTTATGATTTCATCAATTCCCATCCGCTCCATTTCTGGCAAAAGTATCAGATGGACATTGTCGACTACACCGATTTTGAAAATTACTTCTACAGTCACAATTATTTAGATCCCAAGGAAATTTGTTTAAATTATTTAAAGCAATTTAGTGATGATGAGTATATTGTTGAGTTAATTGAGGAAATTCAAAACGATTGTTCAGATAATTAAAATAATTTTATTATACACTTTTACAACGCAAGAATTCAATTCTCAAAGAAATTTGTTTAAATTATTAATAAATTTGATGATGATAATTATATTGATGAGATAATTGAGGAAATTTAAAACGATTGTTCATATAATTAAAATAATTTTAGGATATTTGCTTCTACAAATCCAATAATTCAAATTTCAAGAAAATTTGTTAAGCAATTGGTGATAATGAGTATATTTATATGAGTTAATTCAGGAAATTCAAAATGATTGTTTATATAATTAAAATAATTATATTATCTTGGATATTTTTAAACTGATTTATTAAAATCTCTCCTTTTATTACACTCATATTTAAAAAATAATATATTTATATTATTAGTAACAATATTTTATTGTACATTTTATGTTAATGAACTCATTAGCTTATTAAAAAATAATTATTTTATAAATGTATGAAAATGGTGTGATAATAAATGAATGACAAAATGAAATTAGGTTTAATTGCAGCTATTTCTATCATAGCCCTTTTTGTTTTATCATTATGGATTACCACAACACCTGACAATGTCGACAATTCCGTTAGATTCGGTGTGTTAACATTATTGCCGCCACTTGTCGCTATCGGATTGGCATTCATAACAAAGGAAACAGTATTGTCCCTTTTTATAGGTGTATTTGTTGGGGAATTCATGTTAAGCGTAAATGACGTGAATATCATTTCCACAGCAGTCAACGCATTCCTGAACTTAGGTTCACAGGTCATCTCATGTATGGCTGACCCTTGGAATGCTGGAATTATCCTTCAATGTCTGCTTATTGGAGGGGTAATCCAACTGATTACAAAAATGGGAGGAGCAAAAGCTCTTGCGGATGCATTCGCTAAAAGAGCTGATACTCCAAGAAAAGCACAATTATTCACATGGGTTTTAGGGTTATGTGTATTCTTTGACGATTATGCAAACTCATTGATTGTAGGTCCTATCATGAGACCGGTAATGGACAAACTCAGAGTATCAAGAGAAAAACTGGCATTTGTAGTAGATGCAACTGCAGCTCCCGTAGCTGGAATAGCAATCATTTCCACCTGGATTGGTTTGGAAATAAGTTTGATTGCATCCGGTTTCCAATCAGTGGGAGTTGCCAATGCAACCGGATTTGGAATATTCCTGCAGACAATTCCATACAGATTCTATAACATATTCATATTGATATTCATTGTAATATCTGCAATAACATTATACGAATTCGGTCCGATGAAAAAGGCAGAGCAAGCTGCACGTAAAAGAAAAGAAGGCGAAAAAGTTGTTGTACCGGAAGCACCGGGTTTTGATGAAGTAAAACCTGTCGAAGGAATAAAATTATCAGTATGGAATGCAATCATACCAATCCTGACACTTATCGTCGGTGCATTGATAGCATTCTACTGGAGTGGATACACTGCAATTCTTGCAGGTGAAGATCAAGCATTAATCACATTGATGCACAACTCTCCATTATCCTTCAACGGAATATTCGAAGCATTGGCGGCTTCAGACGCATCAATAGCACTTTTCCAGGCAGCACTTCTTGCATCAATCGTTGCAATAGTTATGGCTGTCGGTGAACGCATACTCACAATTGAAGATGCAATATCCGAATGGATCGGTGGTATGAAAACCATCGTAATCACCGGTGTAATCCTTCTTCTTGCATGGTCCCTCGGTGGAGTTATCGGTGAAGTCGGTACTGCCGATTACCTTGTTGGAGTATTGAGCGGTTCAATACCTGCATGGATTGTACCAACACTGATATTCATCCTTGGTGCACTGATATCCTTTGCAACAGGTACCGCATACGGTACAATGAGTATCCTCATGCCGCTTGCAATCCCATTGGGTTGGGCAGTAAGTTCAGGAGACATGAGCTTTACTGTCGTCTGTACAAGTGGGGTGCTGACAGGTGCGATTTTCGGAGACCACTGTTCTCCAATCTCAGATACAACAATCCTTTCGTCTATGGGTACCAGCTGTAACCATATTGACCACGTTCAAACACAAATATATTATGCAATCTTTGTTGCATGTGTGGCAATATTTGCCGGTTACATACCGGCAGGATTAGGAGTGCCATGGTTCATTTCCCTTGTTGTTGGTGTAATCGTCATGTTTGTTGGACTTAAAATACTGGGTGAAAAGGTTGACTTTGATGAAGTTGAGGAGGCATCCTCATAACTTCAATTTTTTATTTTTTTGCCGATTAACTTATTTTATTAGAATTTTTCTTATTGAGGACATTTTTTAACAGTCTTGTTATTATTTTTCATTTTTTAATAATATTTGTAGCAGATGTCCTTATAGGTGCAGAACCTGCATAAAAACTGTCGTTTAGGATAAAAGTTTCCCTTATTGACTTCTTCTCTTACATGATAGAATGTATCAATTGCCTCATCAATTTCACGTGAATGCAGAAACTTTCTCTTGTTTTCCTCATCGCGCACATCAAGCAATCTCAAACGGCCGTTTTTGGTGAAAAACACACCAACAGTTGAAACGTTCCTGTCATATACATTTTCAACAAGAAGCTTATAATAGCACAGTTCCCGACGATACCTGGAAAAAGAATTTGAATTGCCTGTTTTATAGTCAATTACAACCAAATCACCGTTTTCATCTTCAAGTATGATGTCGCATATTCCTGAAAAGCGATGTGTCTCATCGAGAAGATACTCTTCCTGGCTGAAAAGCTTATAGTCATTTTCAACAAACATTTCCCTAAAAAAAGATCCCAGATTTTCAACATGGTCATCCAAATCATACAGATTCAAATCATATGCAATCCTGGTCAGTTCATTGTCAATATCGACATTGTCAAGTTCATCACCGAACTTTTCGGCAAATGTCTCGGCAATTTCGTGAACATCACTGCCCAATATCATATATTTGTTTGGCTTGCACTCAATTTCATCGATATACTGTAATTTAAATTCCAATGGACATTTCAAATAAGAATTAATTTTAGATTTGGATAGTTTCATTGTATTTTTTTCTCCGTTTGTACAATAACATTTTTAATATTTAAAATATATAATTTTAATTATCCAATTTAGGGAGAGTATTTATTATGAAAATTATAGCACTTCAAGCAAGCCCACGTAAAGGTGGAAACTGTGATGTATTGATGGACGAAATGATAAAAGGAATCGAGGAAAACGGCGGAGAAGTAGTGAAATACTATCTTGAAGACAAAGACATTGCACCATGTAAGGCATGCATGTACTGTGCAGAACACCCTGAATGTGTCCGTGCAGATGACGGTAATGAAATAATCGATGCACTGGTTGCAGCTGACGGTGTAATCTTTTCAACACCAATCTACTATGGTCAGATGACCGCTCAGGGAAAACTCATCATCGACAGATTCTATGCAATCGGACAAAATCCTGATAAAAGCCTGTCAGGTAAGGCAGCATTAATCTTTACTGAAAACCAGCCTGAAGGAACCTACAAGGAATACATTGAATTGACCAAATTCTCACCATTCACATTCATGGGATACGAAGTTCTCGGTCATGTGGATGCAGGTTCAGCAGGTCCGGCCGGAATTGTTGCAGAAGAGCAGGAAGACAAATTGAAAGAAGCTTACGAATTAGGTTTAAAATTCTAAACCTAATTTTCACTATTTTTTGTTGTAAATATCAACAGTTATATATAATATTTTTTCCATAATTCTTATTAGTGATTATTATGGATAAAGAAAAACTTATTTTGACCGATGAATGGGACAAGGTTTTCCCAAAATCTGACAAAATACATCATGAAAAGGTAACATTTGTAAACCGTTACGGAATAACCCTGGCTGCTGACCTATATAAGCCACTTGAAGCTGATGGCAAATTACCTGCAATTGCAGTTTGCGGACCATTTGGAGCTGTTAAAGAACAGTCCTCCGGATTATATGCTCAAAAACTTGCTGAAAACGGATTTTTAACAATCGCATTTGACCCGTCATTTACCGGTGAAAGCGGTGGAAAACCAAGATACATGGCATCACCTGACATAAACACAGAGGACTTTCAGGCAGCAGTGGATTTTCTTGTGACAAATGATGAGGTCGACCCTGAAAGAGTTGGAATACTTGGTATCTGCGGATGGGGCGGAATGGCCCTGAATGCAGCTTCACTTGACACACGTATAAAGGCAACAGTAACCTCAACCATGTACAACATGACCCGTATTAATGCCAAAGGATACTTTGACGAAGCAGACAGTCCCGATGAAAGATATGAAATGAAAGTAATGCTTAACAACCAGAGAACCGAAGACTACAGAAACGGTGAATATGCAATGGGCGGAGGAGTAGTGGATCCGCTTCCTGATGATGCACCATTCTTTGTAAAGGATTACTATGATTACTACAAAACCGAAAGGGGTTATCATAAACGCTCACTAAACTCAAATGATGGCTGGACTGCCATAGGTACAATGTCATTCATCTCACAGCCTATAATAGCCTACTCAGATGAAATCCGCTCAGCGGTTTTAATCATTCACGGAGAAAAGGCACATTCATGCTATTTCTCAAAAGACGAGTTTGAAAAACTGAAAGGAGACAATAAGGAACTGATGATTATTCCGGATGCGGTTCACACAGACCTCTATGATGATATGGACATCATTCCATTTGACAAAATTATTGAATTTTATAACAGCTATTTATAAATAAAATGCAAGTAGATGTTCTCATCTACTTCACTTTTTTTGACTTAACCGTCAAATCCGAAATTATAATAATGCTCAAATCCCAATATATTAACCATGGGTTTAGGTTCATTTTTCAAAAGAGGAAAAAAAGAGGAAGACATAGTCGAGGAATGCCACATTGACATCAACACAGATGACTGTGACGGCTGTGAGAAATGCTCCATTGCATGTCCGAACAATGTTTTGGAATTGGTTGAGGGTGTAACTTCTGTTCGTGATGCACAGGTCTGCAAAAGCTGCAGGGTATGTGTTGCAATATGTCCGAACGACTGCATTACAGTTAACTGATGGTTTCACGGATAGTGTCGATGAAACTTCTATCTTCCAGTTTGATTATTTTTGTTATCTTATCTGATTTTTCAATCTTGATGATGTCGTTGCTGAAAACTTCAATAGGCAATCCGTCATACAATACATAGGAAGAGGTGCCTTCTCTAAGTTCTGTTATTCTGATTTCAACTGTGGAGTCATCAGACAGTATGATGCTTCTGTTGATTATTGTGTGAGGTGCAATTGGGGTTAGTGTAATGATTTCAGCGGTGGGATCAACTACCGGTCCGCCACAGGAGAGATTGTATGCTGTTGAGCCTGTCGGAGTGCATACGAGTATGCCGTCTGCAGTGTATGAGTTGATAAGTTTCCCATTCACTATTGCGTCAAATCTCACAACGCCTGATATGTTTTTTGAAATTGCAATCTCGTTTAATGATTCGGGGATTTTAATGAGTTTTCCAGAGGATTTGATGATTTCACCTTCAAGCATCATCCTTTTTTCGATGCGGTAGTTTTCATTTAGAATATCTTTCAGTGCCTGCTTTAGATTATCGGGATTGACCTCTGTAAGGTATCCTAAGGTTCCGGTATTTATCCCTATTATTGGCTTTTGTGTAAGCCTTGCAGTTTTTAGAAATGTGCCGTCACCGCCAATGGAAAATATTATGTCCGCATCGGATATTTCATCTGCAACTTTAATTTCCAATTCATTGGCATATTCTGTCAGTTTTTGTTTTGTCTTTTTTGCAATTTCCCTGCTGCAGTCGGCACTGATGAAGATTTTCATAATACTTAATTTAATCCCCATCACTAAAAAGATTTTCCTATCAAATACTTTAAGATAGCATTCATAATATCATACTTAAAATCCATAACTATATTTTCCCATAAGATTATTTTAAAATTTTCAATTATAATAAAAAACATGATATTTTCAAAGTGTTTCATCCACATCAAAAAATCAACAACCTCAAATATTGTATGATTTTGCAAAAGTACTATAAATTATAAAGATAAAAATAAATATGACAATAAAAGTTTTGGAGAAAAAAGATGATATATTCAACAGAAATTGAAAATATGTGTCCTGTAAGAAAAGGCGCAAACCACGACCCTGCTCCAATACCTGAAGAGGGCAAATGGGTAAAAGCAAAAGAAGTAAGTGACATTTCAGGTTTCACTCACGGAATCGGATGGTGCGCCCCTCAGCAGGGATGCTGTAAACTAACATTGAATGTAAAAGACGGAATCATTGAAGAGGCACTGGTTGAAACTTTAGGGTGTTCAGGTATGACCCATTCAGCAGCAATGGCCGGTGAAATACTGGTTGGAAAAACCATTCTTGAAGCACTCAACACAGATTTGGTATGTGATGCAATAAACACCGCAATGCGCGAGCTGTTCCTTCAAATTGTTTATGGAAGAACACAGTCAGCATTCTCAGAAGGAGGACTTCAAATCGGTGCTGGACTTGAGGATTTAGGTAAAGGCCACAGAAGCCAGGTGGGAACAATATACTCCACTAAAGCTAAAGGCCCAAGATATCTCGAACTTACCGAAGGATACATTACAGAAATCGGACTTGACAGCGACGATGAAATCATAGGATACAAATACATCAACCTGGGAGTCATGCTTGATGCAATAAAAGAGGGTGTTGACCCTATGGAAGCTATTGAAAAGGCAACAGGCCAATACGGCAGATTCGATGATGCAGTTAAAAAAATAGATCCAAGGAGTGAATAAATATGAGTTTATTTGAAAGTTATGAAAGAAGAATCGATCAGATCACTCCGGTGCTTGAAAAATATGGTATAAAAGACCTTGAAGAAGCAAAACAGATTTGTCTTGACAAGGGCTTTGACCCATATGAAATCGTAAAGGGAGTTCAGCCAATATGCTTTGAAAACGCATGCTGGGCATACACATTAGGAGCCGCAATTGCAATAAAACAGGGATGCACCAAAGCATCAGATGCTGCAAAAGCAATCGGTGAAGGGCTTCAGGCATTCTGCATACCTGGAAGTGTAGCCGATGACAGGCAAGTGGGACTTGGTCACGGTAACCTTGCATCAATGCTTTTAAGTGATGAAAGTGAATGCTTTGCATTTTTAGCCGGACATGAAAGCTTTGCAGCAGCAGAAGGTGCTATAGGTATTGCAAACTCAGCAAACGAAGTCCGCCAAAAACCGTTAAGAGTAATATTGAACGGTCTTGGAAAAGATGCCGCATTAATCATCTCAAGAATCAACGGTTTTACCCATGTTGAAACAGAATTTGATTACTTTACCGGTGAAGTCAAAATAGTTAAGGAAAAGGCATACTCCGACGGTGAAAGGGCAAAGGTAAGATGCTACGGTGCAGATGATGTGCGTGAAGGTGTGGCAATCATGCATCTTGAAGGGGTTGACGTATCCATTACCGGAAACTCAACAAACCCGACACGTTTCCAGCACCCTGTAGCCGGAACATACAAAAAGGAATGCATCCTTCAGGGCAAAAAATACTTCTCAGTCGCTTCAGGAGGAGGAACCGGAAGGACACTTCATCCGGACAATATGGCGGCAGGACCAGCATCATACGGTATGACAGATACACTAGGAAGAATGCATTCAGATGCGCAATTTGCAGGATCATCTTCAGTACCTGCCCATGTTGAAATGATGGGACTGATTGGTATGGGAAACAATCCTATGGTTGGAGCCAGTGTTGCTGTAGCGGTAGCCGTTGAAAAAGCAATGAAACAATAAAATGGGAATAATTTTCCCGTTTTTATTATCTTTTTTTGGAGTTATGATTATGACTATGTGGGGTTTAACTGTAAGAGGAATCTGTGAATTCAACGATAAATTTTTGCTTTTAAAAATAAGGTCTCGTTCTGCACATGATGCAGGAAAATGGGAAATTCCCGGTGGAAAAGTTAAGAAATGCGAATATTTTGATGAAGCGTTAAAAAGAGAATATCTGGAGGAAACAGGTCTTGAAATCGATGTTTCATCATTGTATAATGTTGTAAGAAACGATTATACTGCATGTAAGACCAATGAGGAAGTAAAATCCATTCAGTTAATCATGAAAGTTACATGCAAAAGCGATGAAGTGGCAATAAGTGAAGAACATGATGAGTACGGATGGTTCAGTTTTGATGAGGTTGAAGATATGATTTCTCAAAATCTGTTAACTGTTCCGGCAAGTAATGCTTTTAAAAATAGCGGGTGAAAATAATCACCCACTATTTTTTTTAATTGATTATCTGCAACACTCCTAAAATTACAGATAATACTTTATCACAATTACCATGGGGCTTTTAAGTTGTTTAAGGATTATTTTTCATACAATCGATTAGGGAGGTACTTTCTTAATATCAGTTGAGATATTATTATAAATTTTTGTTGCTTATGTCTGGACTGACCCATTTTGTGTGGGCATTCATTTACAGCCAATTGTCAAATAAACAATTGTATTATTTTCGAGCGTGGTTTCCATTAGTCGAATCAACTGTAATCGTTTTTGTTAGATATTACCTTAAAACCCTACGGTCATTATGAACATGAATTAATAAGAATAATTTCTTATTATCTTTCATATTAGTTTTTATAGTATATATACTGGTTTTTTTGATTAATAGTTAAGATTTAACTAAACTTTTCAGGGTTCCAGTTCATATACGCATTTATCGTCACCCATTGAGTAGCATTTTGTTTCTAAAATTTTCAAATCAAATTTAAAGTATCTGCTGAATAAAGTCTCCAGCATTCCTCTTTCCAAAAAGCATGAGGGCATTCCTAATTTAGCACTGTTTGCCGATTCGAAACATTCCCTGCAGGTAACTTCAATGTTATTTTTGATCTTGAATGACAGGTTTCCCAGGTTGTTTTCCTGCCAGTATCTTGTAATGTTGTTTAGAAAAACATCGAAATCATCATCCTTCAGCTGTTCATATAGGTATTCTCCGATATGGTTTCCAACCTTCTGAAGCACAGGTGAGATGTCCATGCCGAATTCAAATAATAATGATTTGAAGGTGTGTGTTAGAAGAATCAGATATTCAATTTCTCCATTTTGGACAAATTCATCCACCATAAGTTTTGTCTGATTTTCTTTTGCCAGTTTTATCCTGTTGGAATCTATTGACCCGAGATATTCTGAATTCAGATAAAAAATCTTTTTTCTGTTGTCTATTGGATCTGCCTTATAGGTAACTATTCCCTCCTTTCTTAAATCTCTTAGATGCATTGACACACTTGCCTTTGATTTTGAAGTGTTTTTGACTATATCTTCAAAATGCATCTCATCATGCCTTAAAAGCTCAAGAATTTCATATTTCATCGGACTTTTAATGATGTCTATGTTTACTGTCGGATGATTAGGCTTTTTGTTGTTCAATATGATTTGTATGGGGTCTGAGATAGTCATTTTTTTCACCCAATATTTTTTGTTAATTTAATTATTAACATTTTAATAGTATATAAATCTTTGTTTTAACCCTTAAATTTAGTTTAGATTAATCTTAACTATTAAAATTAATTTTTACAAATTTTAAACAAAAATTAGAATATTTAAAGTATATTTAATCTTTAAAAAAATAGAAGATGTTTAATTTTCTTTTGAAAAAATAGTTTGATGCTAAACGAATATTATATTTTCAATAGTTTAGCAGCATTATCATAAAGAATTTGGGAACGTTCCCTATCGGTCAGGTCAATTTTATTGAAGTACTCCATTTCGCTAACGGAATCCCACATGGGATAATCTGTCCCCCACAATACCTTATCAGCACCATAGGCATGAATCAGTTCAACAGCCTTTTCGGGGCTGAGGGCATATAGGCTTGAACTCAGGTCGACATAAAGATTTTCATATCCTGATAATTTTTCGGTGGCCTCTTCCCACATGCTCCAGCCTGCAAAATGAGCGCCGATGAAAGTGATGTCTGGGAAATTTTCCAGAAACGGCTTAATCTGTTCGGGATTGGAATAATTGTATCTGAAGTCACCGCAATGAACAAGCATGGGAACATTGCCTTCACTGACCACTTCACCAATTTCAAAGGCATGCCTGTCATTCATTGCAAACATCTGAAAATCAGGATGCAGTTTAACGCCTTTGAGACCTAATTCAATCAGGTAATCAAAATCGCCCTGGATATCATCACTTTCAGGATGAAGAGTTCCAAAACCTGTAAATATATCTGGATGAGTGTTAACTGATTCGGCAATAAATTCATTTATTGATTTTACCTGTTTTGGTGTTGTAGCAACTGAATGTACGAGGTAATGTACAACGCCAACCTGGCTGCCGTCTCTAATCAGGTCATCCAGTTTGCCGTTTAATGACATGTCTAAATCGTAAAAATCTCTTATTCCTAGCACTGCTTTTTCAGCTATTTTTTCAGGATATATGTGACAATGGGCATTGATTACTTTTTGCATATGATTAAACCACCTTTTTATGTTAAAGTATCAGTTTTTCATGACTAAAATATTTAATTATTTAAAAATTAATACAAATCTTTGCCGGTGTATAAATTTTCTTCAGTGTATATTCTAATCAGCCTGTCAATTAAATCATCGTACATGAGCCTGTGTCCCACTGCACCGCCTTGAGGTGTTTGAACATTATTCAAGGATTTGTCTGAAAATTCTCCACAATTATTTATTATGTACCACATTCCGTGAGGGGTGTAGATGAACAGTTCCCCTTCACCTTTTTCGCTGCCATTTTTAAAACTGTCGTTTGGATCATATATTTTTGTTGAATGAACAGCAAGCCTTGAGAGGTCCTGTTCAGGTTGGGTTCCTGTTTTTTCAAATAGCATCTTAAGCCATTCGTATGATTGGTCTATCAGATTTGCTTTTTTTATGGGATCTTTAAATGCTTCTTTGATTTTCCTTTGTCTTTTTTCAAGGGTATTTTCGATTCCAAGAATCTCTTCAACTTTGGCAACATCCTTTTCAAGACATCTCCATCCCTCAGGTCTTCCGGTCACCTGAACATTGCCTTCCACAAAATCCATTCTTTTGAATTTTCTAAAATATGGTTTCACCTTTTCAAATTCATCATCCGGAATCTTTTGATTGAGACCATAGAGATATCCGTACTCATTAGCATCATAGCATTTTGTTTCAAGTTTCAGTTCTTCACCAGTCATAATATCAACTGGTTAATATTTTAATTCTTTAGGTTATAAAGATTTTTGAAGTAAACGATAGACTTTAAAATTAAAAATTATAAACATTTTTTCTAAAAATAAATCCTTATAATGATTTTTTGTTTATTCGAAAATAATTTTCAGTAACCTATTTTTATATAAAAAAACAATATTATGATATGGTAAAAGTAAGTATTTTAGGATCAACTGGAATTATTGGAAAAAACGTTGCATTCACCCTTGCACGTGAAGATACAGTTGATGAAATTGTAATGTTTTCAAGACCTGAAAGTCTTAACAAAGCTAAAGGGGAAACTTATGACATGTATGATGCACTGGCTGCACGTGACATTGATTGTAAGTTAACACCAACATCTGATTTTAATGATATTACCGGTTCAGCAATTGTCCTTATTGCTGCAGGAATCCATAGGGAAAAAGGAATGAAAAGATTGGATTTGGCAATTCCTAACGCGGAAATCGTTAATTATTATTCTCAAAAGATTGCGGAATTTGCTCCGGATTCTATCATTTTGGTTGCAACCAATCCTGTTGATGTAATGACCACCGTAGCTCTTAAGGCATCAGGATTTAAAAAAAGCAAAGTCATCGGCGTTGGAAATCACTTGGATTCACTGAGGCTGAAAAACTACTTCTCAAGACAAATCGACATCAACAGTTCAGAAGTGCATACCAGGGTAATTGGAGAACATGGAGATCACATGGTTCCACTTTTAAGTTCAACAACAATAGGAGGTATTCCTCTTAAATATTTCGTTGAATATGTCGATTTGGATATCAGAGGACTTGTGGAACAGTTAAAACATGCCGGAAACACAATCATTTCTAAAAAGGGAGCTACAGAATACGGTCCGGCATTTGCTATTTCAAATTTGATATCTACAATTATTACAGATTCCCATAGGATTTTAACTGTAAGCAGTTATCTTGACGGTGAAATCGAAATGGTTCATGATGTGTCTTTAGGTGTTCCGGCTGTCATCAGCAAGAATGGTGTAGCAATGATTGTTCCTATCCACATGAATGATATTGAAAAAAGGGAATTTTACGAAGCTGCGCGAACCGTAAGGGATGCAACCGAGGAAGTCTTTGAAAATTTGGATATCTAAATAATTTGATATTATGGATATTATAAAAAAATGGACTGGATCCAGTCTTATATTAAAAATTCTCATAGGGCTTGTAATAGGTGCAATTTTAGGAATGGTTGTTCCTGAATGGTCATTTATAGGTTTTCCGGGAGATTTGTTTGTAAGTGCACTTAAAGCTATCGCTCCAGTTTTGGTATTTGT
This sequence comes from uncultured Methanobrevibacter sp., assembly GCF_946408925.1. Classification (GTDB taxonomy): domain Archaea; phylum Methanobacteriota; class Methanobacteria; order Methanobacteriales; family Methanobacteriaceae; genus Methanocatella. The sequence continues at coordinate 33,892 of NZ_CAMJUE010000010.1, read as the reverse complement.
TTTGGTTGCTTCTGCTATTTCAAAAGCTGGAAGAGGTATCGGTTCTAGATTTAAAACCGTGATTGTATTGTATTTGTTCAGCACATTTTTATCTGCAATGGTTGCCGTAACTGCCAGTTATTTGTTTCCGGTTACAATAGACCTCACAAATGCAAGCACTGAAACCGCTCCTGGAGGTCTTGCTGAGGTAATGTCAAATATGGTTCTGACAGTCTTTTCCAATCCGATAGATTTGCTCTCACAGGGACAGTATCTTGGAATACTGTTTTGGGCAATAGTATTTGGAATTGCTTTAAAGATGGTTGCAAGCGACAACACTAAAGGTTTGTTAAGTGACTGTGCCGATGCTGTGAACCTGGTTGTTAAGGGGATTATTCAATTTGCACCAATAGGTATTTTGGGGCTGGTTTTCTCATCTGTTTCCGAAAGCGGAATTGGAATATTCACACAATATGGCGAGTTAATTATATTGCTTGTCGGATGTATTGCAGTTGTTGCATTTATTACAGACCCTATTATTTCAGGTCTTGCCTTAAGACGCAATCCGTATCCGTTGGTTTTAACATGTTTAAGGGAAAGTGGAATTACAGCATTTTTCTCAAGAAGTTCAGCGGCAAATATTCCTGTAAATATGAGATTATGTGAAAGGTTAGGTCTTGATAAGGATTTCTATTCCATCAGCATTCCTTTAGGTTCAACAATCAACATGGAAGGGGCTGCAATAACCATTACTATTATGACTCTTGCAGTTTGCCATACCATGGGAATATCAGTTCCATTGCCTCTTACTATTGTCCTGTGCATTATTTCAACAGCTGCTGCATGTGGCGCTTCAGGTGTTGCCGGAGGATCATTGCTGCTTGTTCCAATGGCATGTTCACTGTTTGGGATAGGCAGTGATGTGGCAATGCAGGCTGTTGCAGTTGGTTTTATCATTAGTGTAATTCAGGATTCATGTGAAACCGCTTTAAACTCTTCAGGAGATGCATTGTTTTCTGCTACAGCGGAATATTATGAAAGGCTGAAAAATGGAGAGCCAATGAATTATTTGGGAGAATTTGCCAAAAGGGATTAATATGAAATTAGTTGTTCAGAGGGTCACATCCGCAAGTGTTGAGGTTGATGAGGAAATTGTCGGTGAAATAGATGAGGGTTTAATGGTTTTAGTTGGTTTTGGAGAGAATGATACCGAAAAGGAAGCGGATTATTTGGCCCGAAAACTTGCTAAACTCAGAATATTCCATGATGAAAACGGAAGGATGAACCGATCTGTCATTGATGTTGAAGGTAAATTGCTGCTGGTGCCTCAGTTTACATTATATGCCCATACCAAAAAGAACAGACCATCATTTCACAAGGCTTTGGCGCCTGATAAGGCAACTGTATTATTTGATTATTTCACCAGCAAATGCAGTGAATATGTTGATGTTGAAACCGGTGAATTTGGAGCATTCATGAAGGTCAGTTTATTAAATAATGGTCCGGTAACTATTCTTTTAGAAAAAGAGTTTGAATGATATTAACAAGTTAAATACAAATATTTAAAAACATTCAACTCTAAATATATTTTTACTAATCATTGGAAGTAAATGTCTATGGAAACACCAAAATCAAATGAAATAAAAAGGTTGACAACCCCGTTAACTTTAGAGAATTTCAAGGCTTATGATAGTGATGGTAAACTGCTTCACTGTAGTGAAACTTTATCCGATGTAAGATTCATTGTGGAGCCAAAAGAACATATTCTCAATGATAATGAGATACTGCAGTATGCTCCTCAGTCTAAATCAGCATCTAAGATTAGATTGAAAAGAGGTTTTGGAAATCTGCAGGATGTGTTGCTGATACATGAATCTCTGCCTTGGATATTGGGATTTTTCTATACGATTTTGATTTCAGTTTCCATTCCCATAACATTTTCAAGAAATATAATGGGAATGTATCTGATTCTGGTTTTATTTGTATTGCCTTTGATTTATCTTTTCTTTATTATGAACTTGAATAGATATGCAAAGAACAATCAAACTAAAAAGGTTCATACAGCTCAAAAACAGCAAAAAACTAAAGATGAAGAAACTTCACAACCTTCTCATGAAGAAAAAGGATTGGAATCACTAAAAGTTTATGAAAAGGAAATAAACAACTTGAAGGTTTTGTTTAATGTAAAGGAAGAAGTTGTTCGTGATTTGATTGCCAAACGTTTTGAACCGCCACAGATAACCTATGACAGGTTCATCTCATCAATTGACAGATGCCACAAACTATTTTATGCCCAATCAGATGCGGCATTGAATATCATTAATCTGGCTGCTGAAGACACTCCAAGGGTGCAGGATGAAATAAAAAGTAAAATCGAAGCAATGAAAACTATGATTAATCAGATTGAAGATTTGACAAATGAATTGGTGATAAACATCAGTTCAACTGAAAATTCAGAGGATGATGTTAAAAACCTATTGGACGACATGGAAAATTTAATAGATTCAGTTAAAGATTATTAGGTGATAATATGACTAAGAGTTGCCCTAAATGTGGAAAGGAATTGCCTGATGATGCAAAATTCTGTATGGATTGCGGATATACAATTGATGATTCAGGTACTTCTAAATCAAACATATTTTCAAATGGAACAATATTTATTGTACTTATAGTTATAGTATTGGTTATTGGAGGAATAGTTATTTTCTCTTCAGGTTTAGGCACAAACAACAATTCCAATGCAGATGATGTGGCGCAAAACCAGCATGCGGTTAGCCTGACAATAACTGATGTAAGCGGATGGGATAGCAAATATGATGGTAAACATAGTTACTCATTATACACAGAAGCAATATTCAATAAGGTTCCAGATGATAAAAAAGGATATAATATAAAAACAAGATATTATGATTCAAACGGTACTGAAATTGGTCATGAAACAGAAACTTTAGATAACATTTATTATGACAGTGAATATGCACTAAGTTTCGGTCATTATATAACATATAAACTCCCGAATCCTGACCATGTTACAGTTGAAGTAATAAAAGATGGAAAAGTCGTTGATAATTTTACAGAAAAGATAGATAAAAGCAAAATTGATTATTTAAACTAAGGTGATAGTATGGCTGAATTCTCATTAGATGTAGATGGAATTAAAGAAAACGTTGAAAACTCTATTAATCAGGAGAAAGAAAAGTTAAACACTCCAGTGATAAAAGATCAGGCAACAAGCAATGCTGAAGCGATTTTTGAAGCTGACTTTAAAAATCCTCAAGCAAGAGAAACAATCCTAAAACCGTTGGATAATTTCGGTTTGAATGAAATGTCAAGGTCTGCATCACACAATGAAATGCTTTCCACAAGATTTGTCGATTTGACAAAAGGCGGAAAGGAAGCTGACAATATTGGTGAGCAGTTGATTGAACTCAACAGGCATATGAAGGACCTTGACCCGAGCAAAGTGGATTTTGCAAAAAAAGGTGTTATCGGAAACTTTATGAATCCTGTGAGAAAGTACTTTGCAAAATATGAAAAGGCTGAAGTTGCAATATCCGATATTGTTGAATCCCTTGAAAAAAGCAGTAAAGTTCTGCAGAATGACAATACCACTCTTCTCAATGAAGAAAACTATTTAAGGGAAGTTACAAGTAAACTTATTGCTGACATTGAACTTGGAAAACAGATGGATGCGTCAATTGAAGCACAGATACAGACTGCTGAAATTGAAGGGGTTGACCAAAACAAGATTGACTTTGTGCGTGAGGAGGTACTGTTCCCGCTTAGGCAAAGAATCATGGATATGCAACAGATGATAGTTGTAAATCAGCAGGGAATAGTTTCACTTAATGTGGTAAGACGTAACAACAAGGAACTGATTCGTGGTGTGAACAGGGCCAAAAACGTAACCGTTTCCGCATTAAGAACTGGAGTAATGGTTGCAAGTGCTTTGTATGATCAAAAAATTGTCATGGAAAAAATCAACGTATTAAATCAGACAACTGAAAACATAATTAGTTCCACATCACACATGCTAAAAGAACAGGGAAGTGAAATCCAAAAACACAGTGCAGAAACCATGATTTCACCGGAAGTGCTGAAAACAGCTTTTGATGAAGCTTTACAGGCTATTAATGATGTCAGCACTTATAAAACTCAGGCATTACCTCAAATGAAAGAGACAATAAATCTGTTTAGTGATATGGCCATTGATGGTCAGAAGGTTATTGAAAAAATTGAAACCGGAAACAATAATATATTAGAATAGAATGAATCTTGTAGATAAAATTAAAAACTCATGGTGGGTAATCCTTTCATTTATCATTTTCTTTAACGGTTTCGGATTCATATATATTGGATTGAAGCACAACAATAGGAATTGGATTCTTGAAGGAATTACCTATGAATTTCCATGGTTTTTTTACCTGATTGTATTTGCATTTTATGGTATTAGCATCCCATCAACACTAATAGTTGCATTTGCAGCGATAATAACCTTGATTGGAATCATTCGCTCAATATGGGTGGCTGTTAAGCTGGCAGATGTATATGATAATAATGAAAAATATACCATCAAGCAGACAAACCTGAATCATCAGCCAGTGCATCAGGAAAATAACAACCGTTCAGCAGGTTTAGGTTGTTGTTTCTGTCTGATTTGCATTTTCATAATATTTGCACTAATTATTATCCTCTAGAATGATTATTTTTGAATCTCTTTTTTAAGTGGTTATTATTATGTTTAGAAAAATGAGAAGAAGCAAACAGGAATTGTCACAGGAAGAATGTAGGGATATTTTAACCAATGAACCTCGTGGAGTTTTGGCACTTTTGGGAGATTATGATTATCCATATGCACTTCCAATGAGTCATGTCTATGTTGACGGTAAAATCTATTTTCATGGTGCAATGACCGGCCATAAAAGTGATGCTGTAAAAAAACATGAAAAGGTGTCTTACTGTGTTATGGATGAGGGTGTTTTGAATGATGACGGATGGTCATATACATTCAGAAGTGTCATTGTTTTCGGTAAAATCCGAACTTTAACAGATAAAGATGAAAAAATCGACCGCCTCACATATCTGGGAGACAAATTTTTCCCAACCCATGATGAAACAGTTAAGGAAATCAATAAACTGATTGATAAAACTGAGGTTTTTGAAATTACAATTGACCATATGAGTGGTAAAATTGTGGAAGAGAACTGATTAACATGATTGGAAATGACTGGGATAAAGTCCTACAGGACGAATTTCAAAAGGACTATTTTTTAAAAATCAAAAAATTCGTTGACGAGGAATATGAAACAAAAACGATATATCCTCCATATGAGAATATATTCAATGCATTTAAGTTTACACCATTAAATGAGGTAAAAGTGGTAATTTTAGGTCAGGACCCATATCATGAAGCCGGTCAGGCACATGGTCTTGCATTTTCAACACCTGAAGGAAGGCCGATTCCAAGATCTCTAAAAAATATCTTCAAGGAAATTAATGCCGAATATGATTATCCCATACCTGAATCAGGTTGTCTTGAAAGTTGGGCAAAACAAGGGGTATTTTTACTTAACACTGTACTGACAGTAGAGGACGGCAATGCAAACTCACACAGCAAATGCGGATGGCAGACATTCACTGACAATGTTATAAAAATATTAAATCAGCATTCCAGGCCAATTGTTTTCATGCTATGGGGAAAGCAGGCTGAAAAGAAAAAGGAACTTATCACCAATCCAAATCATCTGGTCTTGATAACCTCACACCCTTCACCATTTTCTGCAAGACGAGGATTTTTCGGATCCAATCATTTTAAGATGGCAAACGATTTTTTAAAAAACAGGAATATAAAAGAGATAGACTGGAGATTATGATTATGTCATAACTCCAAAATTAACACCATTGCTTCCAACAGATACAAATGAGTGATGTTTGCTGTTGGTTGTCGGATAATCGTTTCTCTGGTTTTCTATTGCATGCACAATCTTGTAATTTTGATATTCATCATTCAGTATATCATAGAACTCATCATGGGAATATTTTGAATCGGATGCGCTTTTTACAACTTCTCTGATGGTGGGAGTAATCTTTGTTCCTCTCCAGGCTATATAGTAGAATTCTTCACCTGCAGAAAACCACAGTTTTGAATTGTTTTTCTCATCATGACGGTCATAACTGGTAAAGTGAACTGCATCATGGCCTGCAACCTCAACCTTTTTAACTGTATTTCTTTCCAAAAAATACCCGTATAATTCCATTATGGCCGGATTAACGTATCTGATTGTGAATTCATCAATGTCCTCTCCATATTCATACATGTGAAAGTCGCTGCTATATGGATTTTCATACTCTGGAGGAATCTTGAACTCTTCATATCCTACGGTTGCTTTTGTCCAGTTTGATGAGTCGACTGCCACTGTGACATTCATCAGCAAAAATAATGCTACAAAAAAGATTAAGATTTTTCGAATCATACTTCACCATCTTATATGACTATTTCAAAGTCAATTTTTCTGTTCTCCCTTCTTCTTGAATCCATATCCACAAAATCATAAACCAATGGATTTTTAATCAGTGTTTTCCAGACGTTATATGTTTCAATCAGAAAGTCTGTCTGAAAAGGGATGTGTTTTTCAATAATCGGACATTTGTATGGAAATTCTGTTTCATCAAGCACAAGATGAAATTTCCCATTTTTTGATATGTGAGGAACCAATGGAAATGTTCTGCATTGTATTGGTCTGAGTTTTCTGTCGCATTTCGGAGGATTTTTACATTTTACCAGGCACACGTCGCCTTTCCATGAATGTGGAAAGTCAAGTTCCTTTGCATCAATATAATATAGGTCAAATTCTTCACTTCCCTCATACATAAGCTCTTCTCCGGGCATGAGGAACAGTGCAAGTTCATCATTCGGATATTCTTCACTATCATATACGCAACATATTTCTCCACATAGTTTTCCGCAGTCAAAATCAACCGGCGAGACCTTGTCGAGTCTCTCATAAATTTTTTCAATTGATTTTTTCATCTCATCAGCACCATTTTCCATGTTTTTTAATTTGACATAGAATATTTAAATAATTTTCTAAAATTTTGTTAATTTTAATATATTCTCTTTATAAATTGTTATTTTATCTATAATAGTTATTAATATATGTATTTTGATTAAAATAATTTCATATTGGCGGTATTTTCATATTATAAGTTCATAGGATATTATTTTATATATTAAATACTAATAGTTCTTGAAAGATTAATTCTTATATTTTTATCTTTTTATAGTAAAATTCCGATAAATCACTTTTGAAATCGTATTTTTTATCTATTTTTAACCTTATTTTTACAAAATAGCTAATTTTAATTTGATTTAGTAAATAAAAAGCTTTATATATTATATTTTTATTATATATTGGTGAAGTGAGTTTAACTCATGGATTTTTTTTTAAAAATTTCAAAAAGGAGGTAAAATATTTTGAACAAAAAAATATTACTCATTATGTTTTTGGCATTAACTGTTGTTTGTTCATTTAGTGCAATACATGCAAGTGAGGTTAATATTACAGATTCAAATCTTGCTGTCATAACAGATGATAAAAGCAATCCTTTGGATAGACAAACTCTGCTAAGTGATTCGGAATCTGATAATTCAAATTTTTTATCAACCGACAGTCGGGAGACTTCCCAAAATACGGGGAAAAATCAAACGGAATTAACATCACAAAAGGATACAATATACTATAAGGGATCTTACAATGTTAATTTAAAAGATTCAAATGCCAATGTATCATTGGCAAATAAGAGTGTTAATTTTGTTATAAACAATGTCAATTATACTGCAACAACCAATAATGAAGGTGTAGCAGGCATCAATTTAACATTGAATCCTGGAAAATACTCTCTTACTGCTTTTTTTGAAGGCGATGATGCATATGAAGCAAGCAACAACATTACTTCAATGCTTGAAATATTGCCTACCATAAAAGCCAGTGACATAACAAAGTATTATAAGGCAGGCACCCAGTACAGTGCAACATTCTTCGATAGTCAGGGAAATGCTCTGGCAAACAGGTATGTCACAGTAACTGTAAACGGAAAAACATACACCAAAAAAACTAACGGCAATGGTGGTGTTAGTTTGCCGGTAAACCTAAAGCCTGGAACTTATAAGGTTGTTTCCAAAGATTCGGTTACCGGATATGAGGTGACTACCAGTTTTAAAATATTATCTACAGTTTCTGCAAGCAATGTTAAGAAAGTTGTAGGAGACAGTAAAAAGTTCACTGCCAAGTTTTTAAAAAGCAACGGTAAGGCTTTATCAAAAAAGTATATTAAATTCAAGTTTAAAGGAAAAACTTATAAGGTTAAAACAAATTCAAAAGGTCAGGCAAGTTTTTCACTGAAAAACCTCAAAAAAGGAACATATAAGATTGTTTGCCTTAACAGAGATGGTCTGTCTAAGACATACACCATCAAAGCATATTATAAAGTTTCAACCAAATTTTCCACAAGTGATTATACTTTCTTTAAAAGCCAAAGGAAAACCGTTAAGGCCACCCTGTCAAATAGTTTTGGTTATGCCCCTACTTCAGGCAAAGTGGTTAAAATAACCATTAATGGTAAAACCTACACTAAAAAGACAAACGGCAAAGGTGTGGTCAGTCTTAAATTACCATCTCTTAAAAAGGGAATTTATACTGTAAAATATAAATTCAGAGGCGCTGCCCATTATAAATCCTGCAGTGCATCAGGGCTGGTTACAGTTATTACCACAAGCAATTCTGATTTAACCGTTAAAAGCACTACAACTTTCGGGTATGGTGCAGGTACGGCCTTTAAAGTGGCGGCAACTGCAGGTGGTGTTGCTTTGGCCAAAAGAACTGTAACATTCAAGGTTGACGGTAAAACATATGCCGGAACCACCAACAATAATGGAATTGCATCCCTGCCGATTAATTTGGAAATAGGCAATTACACTATTGACTATTCAATTAATAAAGAGTCCAAAGTAAATGCGAAATCCGCATCTGCAAATATTGCTGTAAAAGAAAGAATGGAATCCCAACTTACATGGAAAAGCGGAACTTCATTTTCAGACTCTTCACAAACAATTAAGGTATTGCTGAGAGATTTGAACGGCAATCCAATTTCAGGACAGACTCTGAAATTAACTGTCAAGTCCAAGACATATACTGCAACCACATCATCAAACGGATATGCAACATTTAAGGCCTATGCTCCTGTTGGAACATATACTGTTTCAGTTAGATTTGCAGGCAATAATGAATACTTGCCTAATTCAACATCAAATACAGTAACTGTAACAATTTCCAATTTGAAAAAAGGAGTGAATGAGAAAAACACAGTCAAGGATTTAAGTGCATATCTGAAATCTTCAAGTCACTGTCAGGTTGGAAATTCAAAAATCAAGTCATTGGTTAACTCTCTAACAAAAGGTCTCACCAGTGATTTCGATAAGGCGGAAGCCATTTTCAATTATGTAAGGGACAAGGTATCATACAGTTTCTATTATAATACCCATTATGGCGCTGCAGGCACTTTAAGCGCTAAAAGGGGAAACTGTGTGGATCAGTCACACTTGCTGGTAGCAATGTATCGGACAGCAGGTCTTGCCGCAAGATATGTTCATGGTAAATGTACATTTTCAAGTGGAAACACCTATGGACATGTATGGGCTCAAGTTCTTATTGGCAATACTTGGGTTTGTGCAGATGCCACAAGTTCCAGAAACTCTTTTGGAGAAATTGTGAATTGGAATACTAAATCATTTACTTTAAACAGTAGATATTCAAGTCTTCCATTCTAAATTTTATTTTTTTTCATTCTTTTTTTGACAAAGATTTAAATAAAATATTTTCATTAAATAATAATTAATTATATTTAAATTTTTATGGATTTTTTTAATCATTATCAGCAAGGGGAAAATATTTTGTACAAAAAAGTTGTTTTCACAATAAGTTTAATGATAATTCTGTGTTCAATCACTGCAATATCAGCAGAAAGTGTTGATGTGACAAACTCAAGTCATATGAATCTTAAAGAGGATGTATCAATTGAAATCAATGAAGAGTCTTTAATTAATGCAAATTCCAATAATCAAAGCATAAGCTCAAATGAAAATCACAACGACATATATGAAAATAATGATTCATCCGCTGTAGATTTGTCTTCAACAGTAAAATCAAAAGACATGTCCAAATATTACAAGGGAAGCACCCAATACAGTGCAGTGTTTTTTGATAATCATGGAAATGTTTTAGCCAATCATGATGTGGCAATTTCAGTCGGCGGGAAATTATTTACCAAAAAAACAAACAGTCAGGGTGTTGCAAGTCTTGCAATAAACTTGAATCCCGGAAGTTATAAGGTGATTTCAACCAATCCGGTCACAGGATATAAGCTAACAACAACATTTACAGTTTTATCTACAATAAGCTCAGGCAATACTTATAAAGTGATTGGGGACGGCAAAAAATTCAGTGCAAAATTCTTTAAAAATGATGGAAATCCATTGAGCGGCCAATATATAAAATTCAAAATCAAAGGAAAAACCTATAAGGTCAAAACAGATTCAAAAGGTCAGGCCGCATTATCCCTAAAAAAATTTAAAAAAGGAACCTATAAGATAATATGTTATAATAAGGACGGACTGTCCAAATCATACACCATAAGAATATACAATAAGCTGTCCACCAGATTGGTGAGTGAGCCATATACCTTTTTTATAAACGAGGCAAAAACAATCAAGGTAAAATTACTGAATGCTTTCGGTGATCCGGTATCATCCGGAAAAGTTAAGATTACGGTTAACGCAAAGACATATTCCAAAAAAACCAACAAAAACGGTGAAGCATATCTTAAATTGCCTTCCCTTAAAAAAGGAGTTTATATCTTAAAATTTAAATTTGCAGGGTCTAAACATTACAAAAAATCCGGAGGTACAAATTTTGCCAATATAATCACTGAAAATAATACAGTTCTGACAGTTAAAAGCACAAGGACTTTCGGATATGGTGCCGGCACTGAATTTAAAGTTGCTGCAACTGCAGGAGGCGTGGGATTGGCCAAAAGAACTGTAACATTCAATATTGACGGTAAAACATATTCAAAAACTACCGATAAAAATGGGATTGCATCATTACCCGTTAATCTGGATGTGGGCAATTATACCATAACTTATTCCATTAAAGGAGATTCAAAGATAAATGATTATTCCACATCAGCCAATATAATTGTTAAAAAGAGATTATCAGCAATGATAATCTGGAAAAGTTCAAGTTCATTCAACTCACCGTCCCAGACTTTTAAGGTATTGTTGAAGGATGAAAAAGGCAAAGCGATTTCCGGACAGACGGTCAAGTTAACAATCAAATCAAGAACATTCACTGCAACAACCACTTCAAGGGGATATGCAACATTTGACACTATTGTTGACAAGGGAAACTATAAGGTTTCAGTTAAATTTATGGGCAACAACAATTATCTTGCAAGTTCACTGTCACAACCTGTTAAGATTACATTTAATTTATTGTTAAAAAACGGTGTCAATCAGAAATACTCAGGCACAGGATTAGCAGGGCTTTTAAAGTCATCCAGTCACTGTAAAGTGGGAAGTGCCAAACTCAAGGCTTTGGTAAAATCACTGACAAAAGGATTGACCACTAAAGTTGAAAAGGCCACAGCAATATTTAATTATGTTCGAGATGAGATAACCTATAGCTATTATGATAATACTCACCGTGGCTCAATGGGAACATTAAAGGCTAAAAAGGGGAACTGTGTTGACCAGTCACATCTGCTGGTTGCAATGTATAGGACTGCGGGGCTTCCGGCAAGATATGTTCATGGAACAGGCTATTTCTACAGTGGTCATGTTTACGGCCATGTTTGGACACAGGTTCTGGTGGGTAAATACTGGGTTTGTGCTGATGCAACAAGCTATAAAAACAATTTCGGAAAAATAAACAACTGGAATATAAAATCTTACACATTGCACAGCAAATATTCAAGCCTTCCATTTTAAATTATGTTTTCAATAAAACTTGTCATTGCCTCAATGCTTAAATCCTGCTGTTGCTGTGAAGATATTTGAGCTACGCCGTCGCCGGTTTGATTTCCATAATTTCCGACTTGTGCATGGTTTCCGCCGATGATTGTTACTTCAGTTAAATTTTTCCCCATCAGCGGACGGGATTCATGATATTTTTCCATATTCAGAACCTTGTCTTCTGATCCGAAAATTGACAATACAGGTTTGTTTATTTTTTTAGTGGGGTATGATTCAAAAAGTATAAGTCCATCAATCTTTTCGGAGTTATGTGTGTACTCAGATGCCATAACTCCTCCAAGGGAATGGCCTGACAGTATATAATTATTATATTTAAATTCACTTAGTATATTGTCTGCACTGTCCTTTCCAAAAAATGCTAAATTAAATGGCATTTCAATTAAAAAGCAATCAATGCCTTTGCTTGACAGTTTGCTGAGAAGGGGCAGGTACGAAGTGTATTCCACTTTTGCACCGGGATAAAAGATTAATGCAGTATCGTTTCCAGGTCCATCAATGAACAGTCCGTTATCTATTTTTGTAACTTTCACATCATCAGTTCCATTGAGATATTCTTTTGCTGTAGTGTCTGCATGATAATAATCATTAACATAATAATATCCAAATGCAAAAATTACTAAAATTATAATTATAATAATATATTTCTTTTTCATGAAATGCACCATGGTATATATTAAAATTAATTTTTAAATTATATAAATCAATTTATTTAAATTAGGATGTGAAAATAATTCTTAATCATCAAAATTAAATGTTATTCAATTAATTTGCATATAGTATTAATTTAAATAATAATATGATTATAATTTTAATTAGTGGTGAAAGTATGTTTAAAAAAATTTTGTTATTTTTAATTTTGGGCATGATGCTTATTGGGGCTGTCAATGCTGTTGACCAAAGTAGTTTTAAAGCACCGAATAATTTTGAAAGCATCGGAGATGGAGTTTTTGTTTTATATGATTCTTTTAAGAATGCTGATGAAATTCTGTCAGTTGTAAAGTTCAATCAACATGATTGGGATGATTATACTACAAACGATACAGAAAACAAGTATGTGGTTCATGAAGTTAATAAGACTTATAACTACACTGATTCCACTGTGAATGAAATTGGATCTTTTGAATTAATAGAAGTTGAAGGAAATAAGTTTATTATAGATTTTGCAAAAAATGGAGTTGAAAATGATTTGAAAAATACTTATGAAAACCTTATTGAATTCAATAAACTTAACAATGTAACACCAATTGAAAAATAATCCGATTAAATAATTTTCCACCACCATATTTTTTTTAAATATTTTTATGATGTTAAATCCATTAAAATTTTCAGTTGCATTGGCAAGATAATGCAATAATGAATTAATAAATTTTTAAATTATGTAATATATTTTTTATGCATTTTAGAAAAATGACACTAAAATTATAAAATTTTGAAAGATTTAAAATTTTTTAAAAATAAAATCATTAAACTTTCTTATTTTTTTCTAATTTTTTATTAAATCAACTGAGTTCGCAAATATTCAATAATATATTATTATTTTTTAATATAATAATTTTTTAATGAATATTTGTTTATAAGGTCTTTTTTACAATCAATATTTAGGTTTTAATTATCTAATTTTACTTTAAAAATTAATTCCCATGTTTTAATCTTTTTATACATAGTATTATGTAAAAATCAATTTAAAGCAGTATTTTAATTATATATTAAACTTATTTTTTAAAATTAAACTCATTTAATGAGATTAAGCTAATAAAAAGGTTTATATAAGATATTTGTATAAAATATTATGTAAGCGAGATTTAATCTCGTAGTATATTAATTTTGTTACGGAGGTAAAATATTTTGAACAAACGAATATTTCTCACTTTAATTTTTGCGCTTACTGTTTTATTATCAGTTGGTGCGATATATGCAAGTGATGTAAATGTTACAGATACATATGCTTCTAATTCAGCAGATGATGTTGCCATTGCAAGCGGTAACGGGTCAGATGAATTGAAAGCAAGCGGATCTGTTGTTGATAGCGATTCATCAAATGATGTATTAAAATCTGAAGATTCAAGTACTTTATCAACTAACATTGAAGACAGTAATGCTTTGTCAAGTGACGGTAATGATTCATCAGCAATTGATGTGTCAAAAACAATCACTTCAAATGATGTTACTAAATATTATAAAGGAAGCACAAAATATACAGCAACCTTTTTAGACTCAAACGGTACTGCATTAGCAAATACTGATGTTAAAATTACTGTAAACGGTCATGTATACACTAAAAAGACAGATAGCAAAGGTGTAGCTTCCTTAGATGTTAATCTTAAACCCGGAACATATAAGGTTACAGCAACCAATCCGGTAACTGGTTATAGTTTAACTAATACTTTTAAAATATTAACCACCATTGCTGCAGATGATATGAGTAAAGTATATAAAGACGGCAAAAAGTTCACTGCCACTTTTCTTAAAAGCAATGGAAAAGTATTGGCTAAAAAAACTGTTAGATTTAAGATTAACGGGAAAACATACAAGGTTAAAACCAATAGTAAAGGTGTAGCTAGTTTATCATTAAGAAATCTTAAAAGCGGTACTCATAAAATCATATCTTATAATATAGATGGTTTAACAAAAACCAACAAGGTCAAAGTTGTTAGGTCAGTTAAAACTTCCATAAGATGCAATGATTATACATTCCTTAAAAAGGATAGTAAAAAAATTAGAGTTAAACTGCTTAATGCATTTGGATATGCACCTGATAAAGGTAAAGTAATTAAATTTAAAGTGAACGGTAAAACATACAAGTCCAAAACCGCTTCCAGTGGTATTGCAGTGCTTAAATTGCCTTCACTTAAAGTTGGGGTTTATACTGTAAAGTATAGCTTTGCTAAATCCGGATATTACAAGGCATCAAGTGCATCCAGCAAGGTGACTATCATTCCATCTAAAACTCCAACATTCACCGTAAAAAGCACAACAAAATTCGGTAAAGATGCCGGAACACAATTCAAGATAGCTGCAACATCAGGCAGTGTTCCATTATTAAAGAAAACAATCACACTTTCTGTAAATGGTACTCAGTATACCAAGACTACCGACAGTAAAGGAATTGTTTCCCTTCCGATTAATTTGGATATTGGTAATTATACAGTTTCATATTCTATAAAGGCCAGTTCTAAAATTAATGCGAAAAGTGGTTCTGTCCCTATTAGTGTTGTTGAAAGAGGTGGCAGTTCTGTGAAATGGACAAGTTCAACTTCTTTCGATCAAGGTACAAGGTCTTGCCAAATTTTAGTGCTCGACGCTAATAATAAAGCTGTTTCAAATGGAATTGTTGTTTTAAAGGTTAACTCTAAGAATTATTCCGCAAGAACCTCTTCAAATGGTTATGCAACTATCAGTGCGGTTTTTGAGCCTGGAAATTATAGTGTTTCATATTATTTCGATGGTGACAATGAAAATGCACCAAGTTCTGGAAAAGTTGATTTAACAGTGAATAAAGTTAAATTGATATCCATTAATAATATTATCAGCGGTGCAAGGGCTTTAAAATCTTATTATGCGAATAATAATAAGTTACCGAACTCTGTTTCTGCAGGTGGAGTAACATTTACAGTACCTGAATTTTTATACTTAATGAGTCAGGCTATTTACCAGTTAGGCAATTCTAAAACCAATGATATTCCTATTTTAACTGGAATTGGAGAACCAAGTTCACCTTCAGGTGATAATATCAATTCCAGGGATTTGATGAAAGCAGATTATATTACAGTTGCAAAGAATTCCGCAGTGTATATCAGTACTAATATGCATGCACAGAATTATGCTTCATCTGCTGTTGGAAAAATCATTTATTCTGAATTGGTTGATGCATTCTCTAGAATTTTAACATTCTATGGTGATAATAAAAATCGTTTACCAAACTATTGTACAATTTCGTATGGTTCAAGTTCATCAGGTCAAACAGGAACCGGTTTGAATGATAAAAATACCATTTCTGATTTGTCTGCATACTTGAAGGCAACTATAAACTGTCAAGTTGGTAACAGTGTTATTAAAAATATTGCTAAATCAGTAACTAGTGGTTTAACCAGTGATTCAGCTAAGGCAAAAGCCATATTTAACTATGTTAGAGATTCTATTTCATATAGTTTCTATTATGATACTAGACATGGTGCAGTAGGTACATACAATGCCAAATCAGGTAATTGTGTGGATCAGTCACACTTGCTTGTGGCTATGTATAGGGCTTCAGGTCTTGCTGCTAGATATGTTCATGGAACTTGTAAGTTTTCAAGTGGAAGTACATATGGTCACGTATGGGTTCAGGTATTAGTTGATAATAAGTGGACCGTTGCAGATCCAACAAGTTCAAGAAATTCACTCGGAAGTGTAGCTAATTGGAATACTAAATCTTTTAGTCTTAATAATATTTATTCAAGTTTACCATTCTAATTAACTATTCTTTTTTCTTTTTTTATTATTAATTCAGATTGAGTTAAAAATTTTTGCAATATATCTATCTAAACTTTTTAATCTATATGTCCTTATTGTATTTCACACAATTAATTCTAATTGATAATATAATAAATAGATTGTTCCATTATTTTGTTACTTATAATATTTTCTTATAAATTATTGACTCTACTTTCAAGTATATTGTGGTCATAATTTTCACCATTTATCTGAATTATCATGTGTGTGATGTCATGAATTTAAGGGGCATAACTTAGCGAATTGTATAAAAATTTAATATAAATAAATTACTTATTTAAATATATGATTAATAATGTTAAGAATACTCACGTTTTTGATTCTTTTAAACTGGATTATGGTAAAGTATTGGAAAACGTTGAAGTGGAATATGTGACTGTGGGGATTCCAAAGTATGATGATGAAGGTTATATAACCAATGCAATCATATTTTGCCCAACATATAAGAAATCACTGTCCGTTTTGAAAGGAGCTCATAATTACTTGAAAGAAAATGGAAAGTTTAACAGGGATGAGTTCTTTTTTATCATAATCACTCCATTAGGATCCCCCAATTCATTTTCCCCATCTTCGTCTGGGTTAATGTCTGATTTTCCCCAATACAATGTAATAGATATTGTGAATTTCAAAAAACAATTGCTGGATGAAAAATTTAAAATTAAAAAAATTTTAGGTGTAATCGGTGAGGAAATCAGTGGATATGAAGTATTTGCCTGGGCATGCGAATATCCTGATGATATGGAATTTATTCTAATCTTAAACAGTGATTATAAAATTTCAGGATACAGATATATTATTTCAAAAGGTTTTGAAACCATAATAGATTCAATTGATGATTACCATTTGAATCAGCATAGTGTTAGTGCATTAAAAGCTTTAAATGCAATAAATACTTTTTTATTTGCCCAGTCATTTTCAGAAAAGGTTTTCAGTAACTTATCTAAAGATGAAATTGAAGCTTTGCTGGATGATTTTGTGGATGAGGGGATGACTGCAGATATTTATGATGTGAATTTCAGAAATTCTGCAATTTTGGAGTTTGACACTGAAGACAAGCTGAAAAACATCAAAGCCAAAGCATTAATTATCAACTCTGATGAAAGTGTTTATTTTAATAAACCAGCAGATGTTGATATTTTGAAGGAAAATATAAATGATTTAAAGGTTTTATCATTTAAAACACAAAAGGAAAACCTGTATGATGAAGAGGATTATTCATTAATCGGTTTGGAAGTAATTGAATTTTTAAATGAATGTTTAAAAAATTAAAGATTTTCAACAATTAACCTGAATAGCTCCTTTGCCTTATCTGTTGAAGTGCTTTGCCAGATGTCTTCAGGAATCTCATATACAAATGTGGGATAACCTGCCTGTGCTATCGGTTTTGAAACCAGTACTGCTGAAGTGGATTTGTATGTTTCATTGCCGGTTACAGGATAATAATTGAAATCACTGCTTTTGCTAATTTTTTCAGCAATTCTAACAGATGCATCATCCATTTCAGGTGTTGCAAGATAGAATCCTTCACCGTAATTAGGATTGTGTGAGTGACTTATAATTACTGCATCGGCGTCGCTTTGAGTGACACTTGGATTAACATAATCATGCACCAGACTTTCCCCGTTTGCCCTTCCCTCATTATAGTCTTCGGGATTTTTGGTAACTGTTACTTTGTAGTTAATTATTTTCACATCATCGTTTCCATATTCCTTTGCTGCCTGAATTTCAGGTTCTATGGATATTTTTTCTCTTGGATGTATTCCTGTAATCAGTGCAATGCAGGTTGTTGCATTTTCATTTCCTGCAATTCCCATTTCCACTGTACCCAAACTTGTATTTGCAAGAGTGGTATAGGATATTTCTTTATAATGAGGTGTTTCAATGTATATTATTCCACCAATTATTAGCAAAGATATTATGATGAGAATGATTTTTGTAGATTTTTTCAAGTTAACCACCTTTATTCATAATTATAATAAAGTTTATATATTATTTTTTACTAAATAATATTTAGGCATAACTAAATTTTTGAGGTGAAAAATCATGGACAATATGGTTGAAGCAAGAAGACATATGCATGAAATTAATCAAAAAAAAGAACAGGATAAAAAATCAAAAACTAAAAAAATTAAAAACTTCTTTTTCGGATGCTGTAAAAACAAATAACTGCTTTTTAAAAAAATATAGATAAAATTGATAGAATTCTATCAATTCATCTATCTGTGTTGAATTTATCGCTTGATTTGATTCCAACAAGTGATGCAAATACTGCAAGAATACAGGCGATTGTACATATTATACAGATTATCTGTGAAGCCTGCACAATCATGAGGGCGTACTGTGGAGCCAACTCCAGATTACCCATTACCCAAGCAAATATTAATGTTAAAAGACCCAAACTCATGGTTTGGCCGATTGTTCTCATAGTTGCCTGTGAAGCTGATGCAGTCGGTGCATCTTTTGGAGGAACCGAACTCATTATTGCATTCATGTTCGGGGATGAGAATAATCCCATTCCCACACCCTGCAGAATCATGGCAAGCACAACAATATATAAAGGAGTGCTGCCGTTCAGGAATGACAGTATTCCCAATGCTACTGCAGCAATTCCTATTCCCAATGCAGCCAACTTTTGTGGATGGATTTTATCGGATAATCTACCTGAATTAGGGGCCATTATTGCCATGATTATAGGAGTGATTATCAATATCATACCAGACATTTGCGCATCCCATCCACGCACATACTGGAAATGATAATTCAGGATTGTAGTTACCACCATTATAGCAAGGTAACTGCATAAAGCGGCTATATTTGAGGATGTGAATTTCTTGTTTTTGAACAGATTCATATTGAATACCGGTGATTTCTGCTTTAACTCATACCATCCGAATATTAAAAGCAGCACTAATCCCGCAACAGTTAAGATTTTACCGAATGTTGTAATCAGACTGGTAAATCCATATATGAAAAAGAGTATTCCTATTCCATACAGTACAGAACCTGTCTTGTCAATTTTATCATTTTTATAGGTTTTCCATTCTTGAGGTATTTTTGTAATCATTAAAATTATGCACAGTACCAAAAATGGAATTACAAAGTAAAACATTGATCTCCAGCCGAGATTATGAACTAAAAATCCACAAATTACCGGTGAAAGAGAAGTTGCAAGATACACTCCTGTAACTGTAAAACCCAATGCTTTTCCCCGGTTTTTTGGCGCTACTGCATGAACTACCATGGCCATTGCTGATACATTCAGAAATGCGACTCCTGCCCCTTGCATCATTCTGAAAAGCAGAAATGATTCTGTTGAAAATGATAGGCATGCTCCAATAGATCCGATTAAAAATACCATTATTCCGGAAAGCAGTGATTTTTTCACTCCGAATTTTCCTGAAATTTGTCCTGCCGGAACTGTAAATACTGCCACAACAAGGAAAAATATTGTTGGCACCCAATTTTGTATAACATTATTCATTGCAAAGTCCTGTGCAATGGCCGGAACACCTATTATTATTCCGTTTGATAAAAAGACTGCAAAAAATGATGTTATAAATGAGATGGATATTATTATTGTCTCAAAATTTAATTTCATTTTAATTACCTCTTAAATTATCTTCAGTAAGTTTCATTCCACTGATTGCTATTTCAATTATCCTTTTTTTGAACTGTTTGTCTTCATCTGTTATTCCGACTTCTTTTTCCCATTCTTTTGATATTTGTCTGTATTCGGGAACTAGTTTATTTGCTTTATCTGTTGTTTTCAACATGTATTTACGTCGGTTTTCTGGATTAACGTCTCTTTTTATAAATTCTTTGTCTTCAAGTTTTTTTAATACTTTTGCGATGTTTCCCTTGCTTTGTCCAAACATGTTTACTAAATCGTCCTGAGAGCAGTCCGGGTTGTCATGTATGAACATAATGTATCGTATGTCATGGCCCAAATCGAAATCTTTACATTTTGTTTTCATATATTTCTGTTGATTCAGTGATATATTGTGAATCCATGCGATGAAAGGGGAGTTATCGATTATTCCTTGATGAATTTCTTCCATTTTTTTCACCTGGTTTAATGTATATTCGACAATTTATATAAATGTTTCTAATGAAACTGTTATTAATGAAACAATATATATATATTGAAAATTTGGCAATTTACATTAATTGATGAAAAACATGTTTGCTCCATCCAATTTTATTAAACAGTTGATTTTGAATTAATTTTTATAAATATCCAATAAAATTTAATCGATTTTAATTAAATCGATTTGTTTAATATTGAATATATAAACCAATAACTATATATACTATGTTTCAATGAAAGCAATATTTCAAAGTCACAACAATTTTTTAAAGGTGATACAATTTAAATAAACTTAAATAAGATGAAAATAATACTAATTATTGAAAATGAAGTATTTTCGTTGAGGTAAATAATGTCTAAAATAACAGGTATTGAATTATCCATCAATAATCTGATGAATGTTATCAGCCTCTGGTGACAAATTATGACTCCAAAAATACTCTGCAGTGACTATAAAAATACAAAAGACAAATTGCAAAACTTCTATGAAAAATTAGAATTAATGAATAGTTTGGAAAGTTCCATGGATAAAAACTTTCCAAAATAAAAGAAAATTTTATCACCGACAAATTGAAATAGCTTCTTTTATATTAATTCCAAAAATCGCTAGTTTTGAATATAAGTTTAACCTCCAGTTTGTCAGGTCATTTGGACAATAATTCTGTTACACATGTTTAAAAAGAGAAATGATTTAATAACATTCAAATTTATGTTATAATGATTTTAGACATCACCTCAAACTTCAAAATATAAATAATCCTTTAAATGGGTGATTAAATGCTGAATATAGAAGTGAATGATAAGATTATAAAAATTACCGACGACCAATTCAATAAATCCAAAATCAATTCGATTAAAATTATTATAGAAAAATATGGTATTAAGGATATTTTGGATTTCAAATTAATTTTTAAGGAGGATTTATTTGGCATATCCGAACAAAGTGTGGATGTTTCATTAAAAGAAACAATGACTATCGAAAAATTCTTTGAAATTATCACAGACATGTTTGAAACACTGGCGAAAAATTCTAATGACTTGGATAATATCAATATTTCATTTGAAGGCCTGTTTATTTTGTAGCGTTTAAATACTATTTAAATTAAAGGTGGTTTGCATGAAAAATCATGTAAGTGCATATGCCTATGATACATTCTATATGACGAAAGATATTAACTATCAATTAAACAATCCTCTGGATACCAGAAAAGCATCACGTTTTGAAATAAATATCAAAGGATATACTGAAGGGTCTAAAATTAGTAGGAACGGCATTTTGAAATTAATTAACTAGTTTGGCAATAACATATTCGCCAAGATAAACAAACAATATTTCAGCCTTCTGATTATCTGCTATACTGTTTTTAATGTCACTGGCACTTTTTACCTCATCTATTAAAGTATACGGATTATTTGCAACATAACCTACTGTTTTATTATCTAATACTGCTGCTATTGCATCAGGGTCATGTTCATTGTCCTCATCTTTAGCCAATATAAGAATATCGCCGGATTTGGGAAGGTAATTATAAAAATCGCTGCCCACGATATTTACTAAAAGATCAGTAGTATTATTCAGATATTCACTTTGGGCTTCAAACTCTTTCAGTTTATCAAATTCTCCATAGGCCTTTAAATAACATTTATGGGATTCGACCAATTCTTCCAATGCCTCAAGAATTTCTGCCTTTAAAAAATAATATTCGCTGGAATCTTCACTGTCCGGAAGTGACATTAAAGCTTTATCAATAAGAATCAGTGCATTATCATAGTCTCCTTCGGGAAAAAAGGTAATTTTGGCCCAGCTGTAGTATGCATTAGATTTATTCAACAGTATATCATCGGACCGGTTCATATCCAACGCTTTATTAAAACATTCTATTGATTCTTTAAACTCAGATAAATTACTCAGGATTATTCCTTTCAAATTCCAATTTGAATAGCCATCATCAGTTTTTAACAATTGATTTATTTCAGTTAATGCTTCGCTAAATTTCTTTTCTTTTATCAGATAATCAATTTTAGGAGTTTTTGAAACCTTGAATCTTGACTGCTGAGCATCTTCATTTGAATCGATATAGAGATATTCTTTCATATTGATCATCCATATTTATATTTCAAATTAAACTTATTTATATTATTTTAAACAAATATTAAAGTAATTTTTACTGTGAGGTTAAATTTATGGATTATGATGTTATTTATATTGGTAGCGGAAATGCCGCATGGCAAGGGGGCCGATTTTTAAGAAAAGCAGGTCTTAAAATATTGATTATTGAAGAAAGCCTTTATGGCGGGACCTGTGCAAATAGAGGATGTAACTCAAAAGCACTTCTTGATGCGCCATATGAAATCAAGGCACTGGGCGATAATTTTGAGGGTGTTGGAAAATCAGGAAATTTTGAAGTCGATTGGCCAAGCCTAATGAAATTCAAAAGAAAACGTATAGCTAATATGGCACCGTTTTTAGACGGTAAATTCAAAGAATATGACCTGGATGTCGCTCACGGAAAGGGCGTTATCGTTGATGAGCACACAGTTAAAGTGGGTGATGAAACATACACTACAGATAAGATAGTGATATGCACAGGACTAAAACCTGTCATACCTGACATTCCGGGTAAGGAGTACCTGCATGACAGTACAGACTATTTGGATATTGATGAACTTCCAAAACATGCAATTATTATTGGAGCGGGTTTTGTGGGAATGGAATTTGCATCAATTCTTGCTGAAGCGGGATTGAGTGCTGATGTTATTATTCGAGGAGATATGGCATTAAAATACTTCCACCAGCCATACGTTCAAAGGGTAATTGAAATACTTAAGGAAAAAAATATACGTTTCCACTTTAATCAAACAGTAAAAGAAGTAATAAGTAATGTTGAAATTGATGATCCGGTAACTAAGGTTTTAAACTTAAAGAATGCTTTAAATTCTGATGAGATATTAAGAGATCCTGAAGCAAAAATTGATAATAAGGCTTATGAAAATGGATTTACAGTAAACTGTGAAAGTGGATTGAGCCTAACCGGAGATTATGTGGTTGCCGCAATTGGAAGAACTGCAAATGTGGAGGACATAGGTCTTGAAAATGTTGGGCTGACCTATACAAAGCAGGGTATAAAAGTAAATGGTCATCTTCAAACTGACGTTGCCAACATTTATGCTTCAGGGGATGTTGCAGATACCGGTATTGCAAAACTTGTAACTGTGGCAATACATCACTCCAAATATCTTGCAAAGGAATTGCTTGGAGAAGCTGATGAGATTACATATCCTGTTGTTCCTGCAGTTGCATACACTATTCCTAGGATTGCCACTGTCGGAGTTCCGGTGTATGTTGCAGATAAAAGTGATGATTATGAAGTTCACACAATAAGGTATGGTAATTCCTATTCATTGGAACTTAAAAATGACACAACTGCTGAAGCTAAAGTGATTGTGGATAAGGATTTGCAGATTGTAGGTGCAGAGATATATGCTGCGGATGCTGAAAATGTGGCAAACATGTTTGCATTCATCATAAATAAAAAGATTACTCTAGAAGAGCTTGATTATATGATTTATGCTTTCCCGTCCAGCAGTTCTGTCTGTTTATATAAGCTTCATAATATACATTATGATTTATAGGGGATAATATGTCTGAAAAAATTACGTATAAGGATGTTTTGGAATATGAGGGATTGTTCAGTTTGGCTCCGTCATTAATGCTTAAAAGATGGGCTAAAAAGAACAAAAATTTAGTCATTAAGTTCCGATCTCCAATACAATCTCATTTAAGTAAATTAACTGATGAGCAACGTGATAAATTGAATATTATTTTGAATAGTGATGTTGATGATTTGCAGAAGATTCTTAATGAGGCATATGTTAAAACCAACAAAAAGCAATATAAGATTTTAGCAGATCCACAATATAAATCATTTATTGAAAATAATCTCAATGAATTGCGTAAATTGATTTAATTGAACATTTAAATCATTTTTTAATTTTTTTTTATAGTGTGTCGAAGGACCTGATGATGTTATGTCTGAATTATTTTAACTCATGATTTGTCAAATATGAATTCCAATTAATTGTTTCCATTTAATTTGAATATTTTAAAAAAATTTATAAATAATAATAAACTAAATAGTATTGTCTAAAGTATATCTTTTATAGGATAAGATTATTTTATAAATGGTATATTGAACATTGATGTTCCACCTATAGATTTTAATACAAAATAGTCACGTTATGATAATGGTTTATGTATATTAATGGGATTAAGTGATTAATATGGCAAAACAACATGTAACATTAATGATTACAAGCACATTCTATGACATGTTTGGTGAGTATTATTATTTTATAAAGGAAGTTTTTCCATATTTGAAGGAATACTGTGAAAAACATGATATTGCCTTATATTATAGGGATGTTGCCTTTTCATTGTTGAATGATTATACTGATAAAAGTATCATTTTGGATGATTTCAGATCCATTGATTTTGACAGGACTTTTTTCATTTGTTTTAGAGGCCACAAATTAGGCTGGAAACCAAATTATATGAATGTCAATGAACTGACTATAGAGGAATATCCTGAACTTGTCAAATTTGTGGGAAATGTTTCAATTACCGAACTTGCAATTATGCATGCAATTGTTCCTTTTGATAAGTATGATCATGATGTTCTTCAAAAATTAAATCCTGTTAAACATTCTCTTTTTTATTTCCGTGATAATGGATTCTTTGATAATTTGTCTAAAACCCAATTGATGTTTTTTACTAATATGGGTGATGATGATAACAAAAAAGTTCATGATATGGAAATCGCCAAGGCAAAGGATTTGGTTTTGGAAACTAAAAATGAATTTGATAAAAAGGGTGATTTTGAAATTCAAGTTAGAAACTATAAAGGCAGATGGAATAAGGATTTGGACATGCATGAAATATTTTTAAAGTATTCGCAGGAATATGCTGAAATTACTAACATGAACCTTGACATGTTCATTGAAACCCATGAAAACAACATGTGTTATGATTATTCAGGTTGTTTGGATGCCTTTGAGTGTGATGGAAAAGAGTTAAGGGACGTTCTTATTGATGATATTATTCGTAGTTTAAAAGAAGAGTTTCCTGAAAATTTTGAATAATTGATTTTAAAGAGAAGATATTATTCATTGTTCTTCTCTTCATTCTGTTTTTCTTTTAGGTTTTCAATTCCTATAATCATATTATTTCCTCCATTTTATTCTGTTCCTCAATTTTTTCACTCAATAATATATTGTGTCCACATAATATATAAATATTTAGGTATACCTAAAAATTTTAATTTAACTCTGAAAAATTATAATTATGATATAAATTCAAAAGAAATATTTTAAATAGCATCGGGTCCATAAGAAATAAACATGAAATTGAAAATACATTTAGTTGTCCTCATTATTTTAATGGCTCTTGTTTGTGTATCAGCAATTTCAGGATCACAAACAAATCAGATTGTTGATGGTTTGAATTCAACTTCAAATTTGACCCAGGCATTAGATGATGCAGGTGCTCAAAACAAAACAGTTCTATTGCTTTTTGATCAAGAAAGCTGTTATTACTGTGATTTACTTAAAAGTGATGTTTTAAGTAATGTTAATGTTCAAAAAGAATTGAATGACAATTTCATAGTTGTTGATGTGGATGTCAATAAGGATTCCCAATTGGCTGAAAAATATAAAGTTGTCGGAACACCGATGTCTGTGTTTTTAGATTCAAATTCCAAAGAGATTAACAGAATTGAAGGTTATGTTTCAGCAGAGGAATTTCTAGCTACACTCAAGGAGATTTAGATGGAAATTCTTCCATTAATTTCTTTTACAACAGGAGTAATATCAATATTGTCTCCTTGCATTTTACCCATTTTACCAATTTTTATCAGTGTTAGTCTAAAATCAAAATCAAAATGGGATTTAATATCCTTTACATGTGGATTATTAAGCATTTTCATAATCATAATCTTTTTAACAGGCTTTTTTACATCAATTTTATATGCCTATATCACTCCGGTAAGAATTGTTTCGGCAATAATTCTCTTGATTATTGGAATTTTAATGTTTTATGATTATCATTTTACTTTTAAAATGATGCCCAAACACAATAAAGGTTTTGCATCATCATTTTTAATGGGCATTCTGACATCAATTGCCTGGGCGCCATGCTACAGCGGATATCTCATATCATTGATTACATTGCTGATAAGTTCAAACAGTCCATCATATGCTGTTTTAAATATCATTATTTATTCAGTGGGCTTTGCCTTGACATTATTAATTTTAAGTTTGGCAATATCAAAAATCAATCTGGAAAAATTGATTTCAAAAACAAGATTCATTCCCAAAATCTTTGCAATATTGGTAATCATTGGTGCTTTATATCTGTTGTTTGAATCGGTAAAAGTAATTATTTAGTGCCAGGCATTCCTGGTCATGTTTTAAATTACTTCAAAATCAATGAGTCTTATTTGATTTGAAAGTAATTTAGGATTATCATCTATTTTTTCGGATAATTTTGTAGTAATGTACTTTTTATTGTCATCAGCAAAAACAGTGGCGATTTTTAAGTCATCGTCATTTTTTAATACACCGGCAAGGAAGTTTGCTCCACTTGATATGCCAATGCCCAATCCGAATTCACGAGCTATTCTTTTGGACATATTTATTGCATCGCAATCATCAATTAAAACAATGTCGTCAATTAATGATTCATCCACTATTCCGGGGATAAAGTCATCGCCTATCCCTTCAATCATGTGGCTTCCTTCTTCCATTCCCATTTTAAGAATTGACAATGTTGAAGGTTCAAGGGCAAATATTTTTGAGTTTGGATTGTTGTCCTTTAATCTTTTTCCTATTCCGATAAGTGTTCCGCCGGTTCCAATACCTGAAACAAAAGCGTTAACGTCAGGTACGGCATCAATTATTTCTTGGCCTGTTATTTTATATTGAGCTTCGGGATTTAATTCATTATCGAATTGAAGGGGTCTGAATGCATCGTTTTCAATTGCAAATTCCTCTGCAAGCTCAAGTGCTTTTTTAAATCCTCCATCCTCTTTTGATACAAGATGTACCTGAGCGCCATACATTTCAATGAGTTTCCTTCTTTCAAGAGAAACCCAATCCGGCATGAATATATGGACTTCATGACCATAATAGGTTCCAATTGCACTAAAAGATATGCCTGTGTTGCCGCTTGTAACTTCCACAATGGACTGACCTTCTTTCAAGTCCCCATTTTCTTTTGCTTTTTTTATGATGTATAAAGCGATTCTGTCTTTAATGCTTCCTGAATAATTGTAATACTCGAGTTTAGTGTAAATGCTATTTATTTTTCCTTCAAATTCATAATTAATCTTTATCATTGGTGTATTACCAATCAATTTCCCAATACTCATAACATTCAATCCAATCAATAATATATTATTTATGTTTTTTAATTATAAAATAGTTTTTCATGATGTTTTTAAAGATTTGCATTGTAATTTATAATAATCTGATAACTGTTTTTGGAAAAAATTAAGGAAAAATATTTAAATATTATTTGATTAAAAATAATAACTGTAATTGGGAGAACAACAAAAAAAGTTTACAGGTTAAAAAAATGAACAATAATCCAAAAATATTAACTATTCAAGACATATCCTGCTATGGGCAGTGTTCAATCACAGTTGCATTGCCTGTAATTTCTGCTTTTGGTATAGAAACAGCAGTTCTTCCTTCAGCAGTTCTGTCAACACATACTTCAGGATTTACAGATTACAACGTTAGGGATTTGACCGATGACCTTCCAAAAATAAGGAAACATTGGGAAAGTGAAGGCATATATTTTGATGCGATTTATACTGGATTTATTGCCTCATCAGAACAGTTGGATTACATCAAGGATATTATTGATTCCAGACTGAAGGATGACGGATTGGTATTTGTCGATCCCGCCATGGCAGATTTTGGAGAGTTCTACAATGGATTTGATCAGGATTTTGCAGATAAAATGGGTGAACTTTGTAAAATTGGAGATTATATTTTACCTAACACTACCGAAGCATGTTATCTGCTGCATAAGCCTTGGAAAGAACACTTCACCAAAGATGAAATGATTGATATGGCAAGGGACCTTTCAGGATTCACTAAAAATCAGGTTATATTGAAAGGATATGACAATGATGATGAAATGGGTATGATAGTTTTTGATAAAACCGAATCAACAACAGAAATCATCTACAATGACAAGATTGACTATATATCTCATGGAACAGGAGATGTTTTTGCTTCAACCTTTGTAGGTTCCGTTATGATTGGAAAATCAACCGCACAGGCAACAAAAATAGCAGGTGAATTTACTAAAAAAGCTATTGAAAAAACAATAGGTGATGATACTCATACATATGGAGTTAAATTTGAACTGGCAATCCCTGAACTATATGAGCTGCTAAATTCAGTTTAACATTTTTTTGTGAAATGATTTCATGAATAAACTATAATAACTGTTTTAAATATATTTATTATTGATTATGATTAAAGATAGATTTTCTCTAAAATACGATGACAATGTCCCAAAGGATTATAACATTTCCGAACTTCAATTTACTTTTGATTTCATATATCTTGTTTTTGAACGTGATGCAAGTATTTCAGGGGCTATTGGAGGAGTTTCTAATAAATATGGTTTATCTCAGGATTATTTAAGGAACTATCTTGTTGAAAATAAATATATTTTAAATAAGATGAATAAGAACGAGTTCAAAAGGCAGATTAAAAACTACAATACAAAATCCTTAAAGAAGATTCTTAAAAAAAATGGTCTGAAAACATCCGGAAAAAGAGAAAGAATAGAAGAGAGAATATTTCAACATAAACTGTTTGCAAACAATTACTATCTCTCTTCAAAATCCAAAATATT
This sequence comes from uncultured Methanobrevibacter sp., assembly GCF_946408925.1. GTDB lineage: Archaea > Methanobacteriota > Methanobacteria > Methanobacteriales > Methanobacteriaceae > Methanocatella. The sequence continues at coordinate 4,318 of NZ_CAMJUE010000010.1, read as the reverse complement.
CTATAAAAATAAAAAAAGAAGAATGCGCATTTTTAGTGAATATCTGATTGGTCATTATTATTTCAATGAATTCAATGATTTTTATATGAAAAATTATAGGAAAAAGGAAGCTAAAATTCCAATTGAATTTATAAAACTCCATATTGAAAAGGCAATTGAAGATAAAAACCATGAAAAATACACCATCAACAATCATGTGATGGTTGAGCATTACCTTAAAAAAGAAAATTACCGGAAAATGCTTGAATATGAGCTTAAAAACTACTGCATGAATCTAAATCCAATATGGAAAACAGATAACCTGAAAGAACATGTAGGATTATTTATAGAAACATATAACTGTCTAATATTTTTATATGATGAATTAAGTAAAAATACTATCATTTCAAATTATTATCTTATTTGGGATTCATTTGACTTTGACCGGATTATAGTGTCAAAATATGATGGTTACCGATATTTAAAGGACATATTGAATGGCAAGGATTATGTCAAAATAAATGAGGATTTGGATAAGCGTTTCTACTCAAATGAAGATTTAAAAATTAAAAAGATTACTCAAAAAACATTATTTGATTTTTAATTTATAATATTCAAAGGAGATTCGGATATGAGTAAAAAATGCCCTAAATGTGAAGGTGACATGAAAACAGAATACAGTAATTTGTTCGGTGAAATTTACCACTGCAAGAATTGTGATAATGCTTTCACCAAAAATGGATTTGTTGAAGTATTTCCAGACTACAAGAAATGTCCTGAATGCAAGCATAAAATGCATCTTGAACCAAATAAGGAATTTAAATATATTTATCGTTGCGGATGGTGTAATGATGTTTTCTATGTAAATGGAGGCAGAATTTATCCCCGTAATCAATATGGGGTAAACATAATGGGTTCAAATTATTTCAGATCAGGTTTAATGTTATTTTTAAGAGTGATAATTGCAATAATATTTATAATCTATTTAATCTATGCAATATTTTTAGCTCATTCAATAAATTACTGGATTTTAGGAATTCTTATTGCATTGTTTATAGTTTTTTACATGATGGAAAAGGTGTTTAGCCAATGAAACATAAAAATGATACTTTTTAGGAAAGTGATATCTGTGAATATTTTAATATCAAATGACGATGGGGTTTTTGCACCGGGGATATTGGCTGCAAAACAGGCGGTGGAAGATATAGCTGATGTTACGGTTGTGGCTCCTGATGAAAACAACAGCAGTGTAGGCAGGCGTTTGACACTATTCAAACATTTAAAAATTACACCATGCACTCTTGATGATGGAAGCGAAGCATATTCGGTTTCAGGAAGTCCGGCGGATTCCGTTGTTATAGGTACCGAGTATGTAATGAAGGATAAGCCTGATTTGATTATAACAGGCATAAACCAGGGTGTTAATATAAGTTCTGACATCACTTCGTCCGGTACTGTTTGTGCTGCTTTTGAAGCTGTTAGTTTAGGTATTCCGGCAATAGCTGCCTCATTGTTTATGGATCCCAAAACATCATATAGGCAGGATGAAAACGGTGAATGGCATTTGAACTATGATTTCACTTTAGCTAAAAAAGTTCTTCATGATATTGTTTTAAAGATTAAAAATGAAGGTTTTCCGGATGGCGTTGATTTGTTTAATTTGAATGTCCCTTCAAATTATGAATCAGAGGAGGTTAAAATCACTCATTTGTCCCACAAGATGCTTGATAAAAAAGTCATTGACAACACCGATGAGCAGAAGAGGGAACTGTTTAAATATCACTTGAAAGATAATCAAAATGATGATGATTTAATCATGATTACGCCTGATCTTGTCAGCGAATACAAAAAGGGCAGTGACGGATATGCACTGATGGTTGAAAAAAGACCGAGCTTAACTCCTCTTAATGTGGATATGACCTGTAAAAATCTCAAAAGTTGGCAAATTTAATAAAAATCATATTTAACTCATAATCAATATTTATTAAAGGAGGTGAAAATTATGGCAGAAACAAAAGAGTTGATAATTGCAATTATAGGTTACCTTTTAGCAATCATATCTCCGATTATCGGTATAATTGCAGGAATTATTATTCACTTTACACAAAAGGAAAATCCATTTTTAAACAAACATGGGAAGTATATAATTATAGTTGCCGTGGCGATGTGGGTAATAACTATAATTTTAATGTTTGCAGGTTTTATACCGGCTTTTTTTTAAAACTAAGATAAATGAACTGATTTGTTTGATCAGTTCATTTTTTTAAAATTCATTTCCATGTTTCTATTTTTTCTTCATCGAGTCCGATATGGCTTGCCTTAAAGATAGGGTTTTCACCGGATTTTTTCTGTTTTTCATAATCTTTCAGGCAATCGATTGCAATTTTACCAAGAAGTATACATGTCGGCAGGTTTATGAGAGTCATTCCGCCCATGGTGATGTCTGCCATTGCCCATGCAGCATCCATTGGAATTATGGCGCCGATAAAAATAACGACTGATGCTGCAACATAAAATATTTTCATAAACATTTCAGACGGTTTCTTTTTGCGATTCAAATATATTATAGCATTGTCCACATAATAAAGGTTTCCGAGAAGTGTCGTGAATGCAAAAAGCACCATTGCAACTGTTATGAATATCGGTCCGATACCTCCGAATACTGTTCCTATTGCATTTTGAACATATGGCGCACCTGAAACTGCAGCATCTCTTGCAACTCCTGTTGAAAGGCACATCAGTGCTGTTGCGGTACATAAAAGCAATGTGTCAATGTATACGGATAATGTTTGAACAAGCCCCTGTTTTGCGGGGTGTGATACTTTTGCAGATGCTGAAGCGTTTGGAGCTGATCCCACACCTGCTTCGTTTGAAAAGAGTCCCCTTTTAATACCGTAAATGAGACATGATCCCACAATTCCTCCTGCGATGGATTTGAAGTCGAATGCATCCTGGAAGATTAGGACAAACATTGAAGGAACATTCGGGTAGTTTAAAAGTATCACTATTAATGCAATAATGACATAGGAAATTCCCATCAATGGAACAATGGTGCCTGTTACTTTAACGATTCTTTTACCTCCTCCAAGCAGACAGTAACCTGTCAAAATCGCAAGTATCACACCTAATTGCCGGTGTTGTTGCAGGATTGTAGAAGGAGTATTCCATGAATGTTGACTGGAGATTATATGAACACAGCAAATTGAATCCCACTGCATATGTGGCGATTAGGAATATGCAGAAAAGTATTGCAATCTTTGGTTTATTTAAACCCTGTTCAATATAATAAGCCGGCCCACCATAGAACTGGCCATTTTCATCTTTTCTTTTAAAAATCTGAGCTAATGTACTTTCAATGAATGCAGATGATGCACCTATTATACACATCAGCCACATCCAAAAGCATGCGCCCGGACCTCCCAGACAAATGGCGGTTGAAACACCAATGATATTGCCGGTTCCAACCCTTGAAGCGGTTGAGACAAGCATCGCCTGAAGGGACGATACTGAATTTTCATCACCTGTCGGTTCAAAAAGCAGCTTACTGATTCGGGAAACAATCTTATTTGCACTCCTCGTGTTCTTGTTGTAAAATATAAACCTGATACGGACATTACAATAATGAGGATGGGAAAATACATAAAATTATCAATCTGATTTAAAATATATACTATGTCAATCATAAATTCACCATTATATGCATTTAGATATCTCTTTTAGTTAAAATCATTTTTTTAATAATTTAAATTAATGAAATCTATTCAAATATTTTTGTCTTTTGATTATTATTGTCAATCATATGATTTTTTACTATCAATTATTTTAAACAATTTATAAAATTATATGGTGTCAAATTTGGAAAAATTACTGGGCATTATGCCCGTCCATACACTAAAAAATAGAAAATTCATGCCGCTTAATATTATACATTAAAATGAAAATTGTTTAAAAATAACAAAAGATTATAAAATTTAATCAAATTTAAATATAATTAATAATATAAAATTAAATAGGTGTTGCAATGAGGGTTGAAAAAGAATACAGACATTTAGAGGGGATTGATGAAATTCGCATTTTCAATGCTAGCCAGAAAGATTTCTATAAACCCACACCCAAGGAGTTTGATATAGAAGAAATTCCACTTCAGGAACTCATAAACAATATTCCTGTTGAAATTCATTCTTTAATTCCATATGATGGAGGTAAGGATTTCATTATTCAAAATGTGGGTAATTTCACTCTGAAAAAATACCATTGCACTTCGGATGATGTAAAGGGAAGGCTTTTAAGCAAACTGTCTCCACTATTTTTTGAAATACTGCATGATGACTTAATGGAC
>NZ_CAMJUE010000009.1 GCF_946408925.1 uncultured Methanobrevibacter sp. | reverse complement strand
GTTTTCACAAAGCACCACATGCTCGAACTGCTCCTTGGTGATGAGATATGCCACTGCAAGTGATTTTCCCCTTTTTGAAACGTCAAGAAATGACACTCCACCATTCTGCCATGAAGCGGAAGTGTTTGCAAAATACATTCCGTATGGAAGTTCAATGGCCCTGACTGCAACCGGAGGTGTCATGTCCCTACATGGAGGATGGTGTCTGCTTTTTTCAAATGATCCTCCCTTGAGATAGCACATGAATCTTTCCCTGAGCATGTTGCTTCCGTAGGATACATACCATACGTACTCCCTTTTCCATGCAGGTATCCTTTCAAGACCTGTCAAGTCATCAAGGTAAACGTATATGAATGCCTGAACTGTCCTTCCTTCAATATTTACCATTTCGCATCTTTTGGCATAGAGGCTTCCTTCACATTCAAGCATGTCGATTGACGGCATGTCATCAGCTGAAACCTCATAGAGCTCGCCGACAATCAGGCCGTCTCCGTCAACTATTGCCGGATACCATCCGCAGTCATACATGTCATAGCCTTCGACAGTTGCACTGCCACAGCATTTGCTGTTTTTAAGATAGCTGTGATTGGTCTCACCCTTCATCAGCGTTCCGTAGACAAAGACGTTCCTTTTGCGGAAGTATTCGTTGACGGCCCTTATTTCATCCTCATAGCTTTCGCCCCAAGGTCCCAGGAACTTGCCTTGAGATTCCATTTCGGCGTACTGGCCGATTGTCTTTTCAATCATCTCAGAGAATTGCGGGCAGAAATCATTGTGAATGTCCATGAATTCCCTGAGGCCCGCTTTCATGAATATGTTCAGTGCTGTGATTTGTCCTTTAAGGGCTTCGTATCCGTGTCCCCTGAGGTTTCTTGCACATGAACTTTCAAGGCCCTCCAACAGGGCTGTTTTTGCACTGAATGATGAGTCTGTAAGGAATGCCTTCATAAGTATTGCTGTGCAGACGTATGTGGGAAGATAACAGAAGTCAGCTCTTGCATCTGAGGGAATGTCATATGAATCGAAAAGCTTGAAGCTTCCGTCTGGATCCTGAAAGTCCAGGATGATTTCAAGGTTTTCCTTCCATAGATTATCCTTTGGAGTTGCATCCTCATCTAGAAAATCTTTTAAATCAGAAATCATTCTTCCAAGTTCGTCAAATCTGGGTTCATTATGTTTTTGTTTTTCCAATTCCAACATGGTAACGGTCTCCTTTTTAGTTTATTTTAAAAAAAATTTAATTAATTGTAAAAACTTTGGTGAATTGTTTTTACAGTAATATATTTAATGTTATGAATATTTAAACTTTTTGGTAAAATTTAAAAATAATATAATTCAAATCAAATTCTTTAAACATATGGAAAAAACTGCAAAAAATTTAAAAATCAGTTACATATATCAATTATCAAAATTAGAGAGATAAACATCAATAGTTTTAAAAAAAAAATAGAATCAATTTTCAATCAATATCAATTGTAGAACAGAGTTCTACATTTCCTTATGATATAATATGAATATTAAAATTAAGGTGATTAAAATGAAGATGCATAAAATTTGTCCAAGATGCGGGTCTAGAAATGTTGACTGGATTATCCCTCAAAACTGGTCACAGTGCATTTGCAGAGATTGTGACTACACTGGACCAATAATAGAGGGAAATGATGAACTTGCAGAGGAAATTCGCCAATCATATGAAGAATCCTTAAAAAACAGTGATAAAAAAAGAATGATTTGAAAAATTGGATAATGATAGGTAAAATCCCTCATTTGAGGATTATCTAATTGCCTACCATCCATGAGTAATAATATTTCCGTCCTTATCGACCACCCTCATGTATCCGTCATCATATCTTACCCTTTCATGTCCGTTATCAAGAGGCTCACGTGACACCTCATGTTCTTTGGGATCCCATCCATCCGGAGTAATCTGGTATTCCTCCCTTTGGCGAGATTCATCTTTTTCACTATTCTGTGACTGGGAAACGGAATTTTGAGATTTATCATTATTTACAACTTCTGTTTTGACATCCTTAACAGTGATGTTTCCTGCAGTTGCACTTGATGAATGCTTATCGTCTCCGTTGAACCTGCATTCAACCGAATAATTTCCTTTTTCATCCATCCTGAATTTAGCTTCGCCCTTGGAGTTTGTAATTACATCCTCATCCCTTACGGTTCCATCCTTATCGGTCAGCTTGACATTAACTGTTCGGTTGGAAATCGGATTTCCATTGCTGTCTGTGAGTTTAACCACCAGCGAATCTCCCACATATATATTTTTATTGGAAATAGCCATATTGGAATCCTCTTTTGCCATTAATGGTGAAAACGCCAGTATTCCAACAGCAAGGATTGCAATGATTACACATAACAGGATTATAATGATTTTCTGATTATCCATAATACTCCCTCAGGATTTTTAGTCATAGAACGGCTGATTTCCGCATCTCCAAAGTGTAGTGAACTCATCAATTTCTCTTTCCAATATAAATTCTGTACCCGGTGCCACAATGGTGTCATATACGTCATTTTCGGTTTTTCCCAGGGGCAGAACCTTTTTGCCTTTCTCAAAAATGATGATGTTGGCATATTTCAAATCTGTACGGAAATCCTTATCAGTGCTCATGTTCATCGGCATGTCAGGTATGAAAACCCCGTCAACGGCATTGTCCCTCATTGAGTTTTCATCAAGCCTTACCATGAATGCCATTTCATTTTCAAGAACATAGGAATGATTCCTTAAAACTTCAAGAATTTCATTGATTGCTTCTATCATCTCTTCCTCTTCATGAGCATCCTCATCAAAAATTCCGAGAAAACCTTCAATCGGCATGAAGATATCATGCTCGGTGAAGGGGTTTACTGCAACTACGCTGTATCTGTCTGACTGCTTGAGCAGGTCTGCAATGTCCGGCGCAAACATCACCATTACAGATGATCTCATATTCGCTTTATCCATAGCTTCCTCGCTTGTAAACAATGGCACTGCCCTGTTTCCATCTTCATCACTGAGATAGTTGATGTCAAATCCTGCAGGCCCGTCTGTTTGAAAAACATCCCCTTCCTTTGCATTCTCGATTCCTTCAAACATGTTTGCCGATGGAGTTATCGGCAGGTACAATTGTGACTTTCTAAGCAAGTTAAAGAATCTTATCTGCATTTGAGGTGTTATTTCCTCTTTCATCATTTCCTCAAGTTTTGAATTATCAACTTGAGTCTGTTTTTTCAACTCTTCAAGATTATCCATCTTTTACCTCCATTGGTTTTAAATTTAAAAAAAAGATTATAAATAAATACCTAAAATCATCCGTTTATTATCTCATCTTTTAATTTAAGGAACTCCTCATCATTTACAATTCCGGCATCCCGCAATTCCTTCAGTTCCTTAAGCTTATCGATTTTATTTTCGGGATTGCTTTCAGCATTGGCATATTTCTGCATGTCCCTTGCTTTGATTTTGTTTTCCAAAGTTTGCAGTTTACCTTTATCAGACCCGGCCTGCTGTGTTCTGTAATGAAGGCCGTTATAGTCAAAATCGACCTTGACATCACTCCACAGACTGCGGGAACTCTGGTGGAGACTGAAGTTTTCAATATCCCTGATCATGATTACTTCACCTGTCTTTTTGATGACAATGGAATCATCTCTGAATTCATCTATGCCACCAAGACGTGGAATATTGGCCCTTTTTCGACCTGTCTTTTCAAGATGCTTCATATACCTATTACTTCTGGTTTCCGGCCCGAAATCGATTTTAGTTCCACAGTTAGTGCAGAAAATTGCACTGTCATCAAGTTGAGTTCCACATTCGGTGCAGTATTTCACCATATTATTTCCTCCGCTACAAATCGTTGAAGTCTATTGTGTCTTTTACACCAATTCCCATGCTCATCTTGTTTGCGGAATTGTATGCATCATATATACCATAAATCCAAACAATAATCCATAAAATCCATCCGATAATTATAAGTCCCAAAATTCCACAGACTATTGCTGAGACAAACAATATTATTCCTTTTTTTGTCAAACCAATATATATCTGACCTAACCCAATGATGAAAAAGGACAATATTGCCGCCAATATAGGGTTTTTATGAGCATTTAAAACCAAATCAGCAGCAATTTCCTGTAATTCAGAAGAGGTTGATGCTCCGCATGACGGGCAGAATTTAATGTTTTCATCAGGTAACTCAAAACCGCATTTTCTGCAGTACTTAACATTTGTTTCTGTCTCAGCAGCAATTTCACTTCCGCAGTTCCTGCAGAACTTTGCCCCCTCTTCCATTTCACTTCCACAATTCTGACATTTTACCATAAAAATCACTTATTTATGTGTCAACATGGTATGTTTTTCCACCGACATCAACAGTGCCGTGAATGTTTCCGTCACTATCCATGTGGGAATTTATTTCATAGTCTCCATAATCGGTTGTCCCTTTCTGATATGAATCAACACTTCCATCATCATTCACGGTTCCGTAGGTATCTGAGGATCCATATTCTCCCTCATAGTGTGTATGAGTATCATATCCTTTGGAGGAATCAGAAGATGAATAGCTTAATCCACTGCCTGAACCGCCGCTTGATGATGAATCATCCGCACTGCCGACATCATAATTATAATTATTATCGTTTGATGTGTAAGTTTTTGGCATCAATGCTCCAACACATCCTCCAACAACCAGTAAAAAGATTATTGCGATGACTGCAATCGCCGCAACTTTTTTGGGTGTCGGAAGAGATTTGATGTCTTCAATAAGATTCGGATTTGCCACACCATTTGCAATTTTTGCCTGATTGTAGGTTTCATACAATCCATATGCCCAGACTATAATTCCGGCAACTGTCAGTATAGGTATTGCTCTTCCAATAATATTCAATACCAATCCCACAATAAACAGTATTATCCCTTTTTTCTTATCGCCGGCATATACTATTCCAAGACCGGTTAAAAGAAATGAAATGACTAAAGCTAAAATCAGATTTTTATCTTTTGAAGGAGATTTGCCCGCATTAATGTGATTTTGGTTATCATGTCCGCATGAGGGACAGAATTTCACACCGTCAGGAATTTCCTTTCCACATTTTTCACAAAACATATTATACACTTTTGTTAAGAAGATATATATAATTGGTGATTTTAAAGGAATTAACATGTAATCTTTTTATAAACATTCACAATCATGCAACTTCAAGGAATTTCTCCCAAATCTTCACCATTGCCAAGGTATCCAGCCTGCAGTATTCAAGCAGCCCATCTCTGATTTTTTCCCGTTCATCGGATGTCTTGTCTTTAAGGCTTAAAAATGCTTCGGATGCCTCACCACCATTATGAACAACAGGAAGGTTGGAATAATCAAGTTCCTCATCATCAGGATACAGCGCAGGAAGCACATACTTGATTGAATATGAACCCTTCATTTCACGGGTATAGTAGTCCCTCGCTCTGAAAGGAACCATCAAATCAACGATGTTGGAGTTGATTCTTTCCATTTCAGGTGCCAAATCAGGATACATTCTGGCTATTTCCTTGTTTCTGCTTGCTTCAAAGCCCTTATTGTATACTATTACACTGCCGTTTTCAGGCATGTCTCCAATCATGCTTTCGGCAAAGTGTCTGATTAGATTTTCATCATCCTCCTGTGCGAGAAACTCCTTATGTTCCACCGGAGCGCCCTCCTCACGGATTATATGGAGAGAGTACTGGAACGGTATCTGCTGGTATGGCTTTGTGCCAATGATTTCAGGAACTGCATATTGGCAGCTTTCATAATCGATAAAGTATAACGGATATTCAAGAGAGTCCAAAATGGCACTGATTGCTCCTTTGATGATTTTTGGAGGCCTGTTGTTGAGCTCAAAATCGATCTGTTCAAGGTATTTCGCATTCAGTTTTTCACCGGCCAGATCCTCAAAGGAAACTTTGCCTTCATGGTACTTTTCGATTTTCTTTGACTTGAACATTCCTGAGATGTCAAATACATTTGGCTTTGGAAGATCACGGGTGCAGTAATCCCAGAACCTGCAGTGGTATGGATTAAAGCAGTGCATTCCCAAATCCGTTTCAGGTTCACTGTCGATGCCGTGTTTTTCCATGAACCCATTGATTGCATCGATATTGTTTTTTATCTCATCCTGCTTTTCAAGAACAGTGCCGGTTACATCTTCAATCCTGAACAGCCAGGTCAAGTCCAAATCATCTCCCCTTACATATTCATTGTTTATATATACAATGCAAGCTTTTTTAACATTATATCCAAGATTGGACACGACAAAGTACTGGTATGAAATATCGTCCAGGTATATGTCCTTGATTTTGGTGGAACTTTTGACCTCGTATATTTCAACGCCGTCATCATCATTTTTAAGGATATCCACACTGCAGAAGTTGTTGTTATAACTGAACGATGCTTCTGCAATGACATTGCCTTTTTTAGCTAACTTTCTTGTTTGTTCTATCCGGACACTAATATCCTCGTTAAAGGGAATGTCATGATAGTCTCCAAACAGTCCTTTTGCAAGCTCACCAACTTCCATACCTGTTTTTAAAATGGAATCACTGTCCTCTTCCACTGCCGCATCTTTTTTGTATTTATCCAGCCAGAAAATCTTTTTGCATTGAACACAGTGGCAATAGCCGGATTTTGTTAAAAATAATTCATTCATGATATCACCTCCAGTTTTAAGTCAGCCACAGATACTGTAATAATCAAATGCCAAATCCTCTGCAGAAATTTTACTGTTATAATAATTTATAATCTCATCCTTTTTATTTTCAGCGAAATTTTTGGCATCTTCCCTGCTGAAACGGGAAAGATGAACAAGACAGAATTTAACATCCTCAATGTATTCTCCAATGCCCGAGTAATCACCAAACTTACTGCATTTTGCTAACCGTTCATTAATTCATCAGATGGAGTTTGATGTTTTAAGGCCTTTTGAGGGGATTTATCCATCCAGTGTTTTTTAAGTATCCTCCAAACTGTTTTGAACTCATCAGCAGTCAGGGCGCAATTTGAATTGCTTCCAAGATGACCTGACATAATCATGTTTGCCATATTACCTTTTGAATAGACCCTACTTTTAACATTCACGGCCACAAATCCCCTTCCACCGTAACTGTCATCGGCAAGTGCCTTGAAGTCTTCCTCTTCAAGATAATCAATGAATTCATTGTGATATCCGTCAAGTATTTCATCAGCCACAAATATTGTTGAACAGCCTTTTCTAATCTCATTTGAGGGTGTGAATTCCTGAATGTGTCCTTTCAATATGTTCCATATGATCCTGAACTCATCGATGCTGAGGGGGTTTTTTATGCTTTCGCCGACTATAGTGCCTGTAAGGGGCGCCGCTTTGCAAACCCCTGCAGAATATCTGAGACTGTTAACATTGATGTAGAATGATCCTCTGTCACACCATGAGTATTTTTTGAACTTTTCAAATCCCTCATCGGAGAGGTATTTTTCAAAATCCTTTCGAGACATTGTATCTGAGGTATTTTTTACAAGAAAGCATGCATTTCCCGAAAACATCTTTAATTTGTCCATAATTCACCTAGTCATAGCATATTGTACTATACATCAGATTATTTCCGCCACATCTCGGACATTCAGTATAATTAATGTTTTTACTGATTTTTGATCCGCATTCGGGACAACTGATCTTTTCTAAGGCATCATCATCGTCATATGGCCTGTCCCTTTCATCAATTATCAGAGATAATGCTTTTTCTGCCCGTTTATATTTTTCGGTTAATGATTCCAGTTCCCCATCAATTTCCTCATGAAAGCTTTTTAATGCATCTTCAATAACATCTTCTTTTGTCATCTGAGGGAAATAAGAATATGAAAAGTGTAAATTTTCAAAATCAGGAAATATCACCCCATAATGATTTTCCTTTTGAATCAACTCGTATTTTTCTCTTTTTTTGATTTCATTCAGTTCATTTAATCTTTCAAGATGATTGCTGATGCGCCTGGCTATTCCCTTTTCTATTATGCTGCAGGGATTTTCAACTTCCCCAATGATTTCACGGATTGAATAGATTCTTATGTGTTTATCACACCTGCTGCAGTATGTTTCAGTTACCTTTCCCCTTATCCTGGAAGTGTCTCCCCATCCAACTGTTGACATCAACAGGAGATAATCTATTGTTTGCTCCGAATCGGAGTCATAATAAAACAGCCTTTCGTCATCAACAAGTTCCAAATCGCAATCGGCACATATACACTCATTCACAATTGCCATTCAATCACCCCCCCCATAATTGATTCGAACTTTCCCTGTTTGGTTTTTATGATTTTTTCAAGGTTTGTTATGGCTCCGTCATAATCCCCGGAATCAATCATCTGTTTTGATTTGATGTCCAGACAGTTATTGTATCTGTTTATCTCAAGACGGTTGTTACTCAGCCCATCAATCCCAAATGCCTCTTCATAGCTTTTGATTGCACCATCCAGATTTTTGGTGATGACATATATCCTTGCTTTTATAAAATGAAAATCAGGATTATATGGATATGATTCGATTGCCCTTTCAACAGATTCCAATGCCTCATCAAACCTTTCCAGATAGATAAGTGCCACTATTTTATAATTAAGGATTTTTTCATCTGTTTTTGCACTATCGCATAGCTCAACTACTTTTTCGTATTTTTTATCGTTGAAAAGTTCATTTAACTTTTCATATTGGATTTTTAACGGATTGTCGGCTACTCCACAGTTGTCCAGTGCCTCCTCAAAGGTATAATTGGGAATGTTTACGCTTTGGTAGTATTCGTATGCTTCGTCAACTCTTCCAAGATAAATCAGTGATTCGATCTTGTTTATTTGAAGCCAGTCCAGATTTCTGCTTTTAAGGCCTTCTTCAGCACATTTCAATGCATTTTCATAATCCTTTAAAGCAATATATACCAATGCCTTGTTGTTTAGTGTGTAGTGATTGGTTGGATGCAGGTTTAAACAGTAATCCAACAATTCAAGAGATTCATCATATCTTTGAAGATAGTACAGAGATATTGCTTTATAATTCAGGCTTACAGGTTCGTCTTTTTTGATTTTCAATACTTCATCACATGTCTCGATGAGATTTTTATAATCTCCCATGACGTATTGGTATTCGCATAAGTCAAGTAATTCTTCAAGCATTTTTTCACCTCGAAATTGGATTTTTTTATAATGGTGATGATCACCATAAACTATTATTTGTTAATAACTTGTTAATAAACTTTGTTGTTATATTGTGTTTAAACTCAGGAATTTCGGACCAAATTTTCAAAGTGAAAATAAATGCAAAAATCAACTTTTAAAGACTTCAAACAGTGCCCTTAATGTTATTAGAATCGGATATATCTCCAGCCTTCCGGTCAGCATGTTAAAGATACCCAAAACTTTTAGGGAAGGCTCCAAGACCGAGGACATCTGACCAATTTCCAAACCAACATTTCCCTGCATGGATATTGTGAAAAACAATGAATCTAAAGGGTCATGACCATACAGGCACAATAGTGACCATGTAACCAGTATCAGCATGAAATAAAGGGCAATATAGTTTCCGCTTTGTTCCACAACTTTTTCAGAGAGTTTTTTGCCGTCATTTTTTAACGGAAGCACAGTCCCCTCAGGAGACCATATCTTTCGGGAATTGCGGTAGATTCCTTTAAAAAACAGAATTACCCTCATCAGTTTAATAGCACCTACAGTAGAACCTGTGGAACCTCCGACAATCATGAGCATCATTATGATAAATATTACAAAAGGAGGCCACCCGCCCATTACAATCGGACTTTGGATACTTGCTCCGGTGGTGGTAATGGCCGAAACTACAACAAACAGGTTATCCATAGGAACAACGGATGATGTGAAATATATCAGCAATACTGAAATAGCTATCAGACAGATCATTGTCTTAAATTGAGAATCATGAATTAATGACCTTCCACGTGTTTTGATAAACTTAAAATGAACCAAAAAGCTTGTTGCACCCAGTATCATTAGAATAATTGATATGAAGTAAATTAAATCATCATTGTAAAATCCCATATTCGCATTTTTTACACTCATTCCCCCGGTTGAGATGATGCTGAACGTATTTGCGATGGAATCAAAAACAGGCATTCCGGCAAGGACATATAAAAAAATTCCAAAAACGGTATAGATTAAATAGATCAGTATTGTCTGTTTGATTGTGGCTTTGGTTGACGGTTTAAGACGGTCCTCACGGGCCTCGGAAATATACAGTTTACTTGATACGGTACCGGGCTTTGCCAAAACTGATATAATCATGACAACTACACCCAAACCGCCAATCCATTGTTGAAAACCCCTGAAAAATAATATGCTGTAAGGCAATGATTCCACATCAGCATAAATTGTTATCCCGCTGCCTGTCAGGGCAGAGATGCTTTCAAAAATGGCATCTATAATGCTTATGTCCGTTACAAAAAAAAGAATCACTCCACAAATAAGGCCCGCCCATAGCCAGGCAAGTGAAGACACCAGCATTGCATGCTTTAAACGCAGCTTATTAATTGTATATTTATCCAGAGACTGATAAATCAATAAACCCAACAATATGGAGAATAATGAGGGAACCAGATAACTTATTGCGTTAACTTCAAGATATACCAAATCTATGATTATCGGAACTAGACACATAAATCCTATTCCAATCATAAGGATTGCCAAATTTCTTGCGATTATTAACAAATCGGACTTATTAATATATCTCATAATCAACCTACAATATTTTCAATATATTATAGGATAAATCAACATATAAATATTATAGTAATATATTTTATACAATAGGATATTAATGAACATTATTTAAAAAATATAAAAAATGTTATGGTTTAACGGGATATTTGACAGCATTTTTCCTCATTTTATCATATATTATCTCTCTGATGTCAAAATCCATTGCATCTGCCATATAGATGCAGTATATCAACACATCGGCAAGTTCATCGGCCACCTCTGAACTGTCATATTCCTTTTGCCATTGAAAATGTTCCAAAAGCTCAGCCGCTTCAATGCTAATTGATTTTGCAAGATTTTCAGGAGTGTGAAACTTTTCCCAATCCCTTTGCTTCTGGAATTTCTTCAAATCTCTAATCAGCCCGTCCACAATATCACCTGAGTCTTTTTTGATAATTTCAACATTACTCAAACTTATCCAAATGGTCAACAATCTCTTCACCAAGAGAGGTCAGACGGTACAATCGTCCACGATGAGCCTCCTCATTTAGACAAACGGCAACACCGCAGTCTTTTAACTGATGCAAGATTTTAGAAATATGATTCAATTTGATATTTGCATCTTTTGCAATTTGAGTTGGTGTTTTAATCTCTCCTTTAAGGGCTTTTACAGACCTTACCCTGTAGGAAGATATGTTTACATAAGCAAATACTTTCAGTGTTTCATCATCCATCATATTCACCTTAAATATTATTAATAATAAAAAAAAGTTACAAAACAGTATTAATATTGCCCAGCCATCATGTAAAACCAGGCAATAATCCATTTAATACTGATAACATAGTTTTTAACGTGTTTTTTGCAAATTCTAAAAAAATTTGAGAAAAACATAAAAATGCTTTTCCAATTTAATATATAATTTAATCATATTTAAACTAATAGGATATGTAATATGTCATGCGTTTCAAATTACATAACATTGAAGAGACTGCAAAAAATTTAAATCGGCTGATTAATATCTATGGTTTCGGATGTGAATTCAGCGCTGAAGAACTGTTCACAAGATTCAATGATGCGAACAAATTGCTTGACTCCTTAATCAAAAATGGCCTGGTTGAAAAGGATCCGCTGAGCAACAATTACTATCTATCAGACATATTCACCTGCAACAACTTCCTCAGCGAGCATCTTAAAGAAGACAGAGATAAAGAAAAAACTGAGATAAAATCCTTTGAATATGAATATGCAATCAAGAAAGAGGAATTTGCTGATTTTTCATCAAGGTTCATGGGCTTTGAAGATATTATCAGAAAAATTGAAATTGAATTTGAAGGTGATGAGTTCAAAATATTGGTGAAACTAAAGGCTGATGCGAACATGCTTGAAAAATTCAAGAGGCATTTCCAATAAAAGACACTTAATTAAAAGTGTATACAATAGATTTTTTACTAAAATTACAATAGCTATAATTAAAATACTTAAAGCACATTGAAAAAATCATCTAGACATTGCCCATGATGTGCATCAGTTTCATATAGAATTCATCCTGGGTGAAATGGTTTTCCAATAGATACTCACAGATATCCAAAGACTGTTTAGAATATCCCAAATCACCTAAAACAATGGCCTGAGTCAGCATCTCTTTTTTGGTAATATTCAAAGGCTTTAAAAACTTATCATCCACATTTAATCCCAACTTATACTGACAATATCCTTCACCGAATACTGCATAGTCATTTTCACCAACATCCAGGGATTTCAAAAAGCATTCCAATGCTCCATCATAGTCATTTAATCTCAAAAGCGCAGTTGCCTTTTTATTCAGCAATTTGGAAAGTATCTTATCCTTGAATTTTGAAGGGTTTGCAAGGGCCACATCATACTTTTTAACGGCACTTTCAAAATCTCCCCTGGAGAAGTACTCATCCCCTGCATATATGTTAAGTTTCAGTTTGGGAAAATTGTCCCGCTCCTCATTGGCATTTCTTAAAAGGGCCTTGTGATATTCAATATCACTCAATGTTTCATCGGATTTTATCGCCTTTTTATAATATCTGAGTGACTTAACAAAATGCCTTTGACGGCGAAGAGAAAATGACTTTTGAAGCAATGCCTCGCCATAACATGGATCATAGAAAAGCACCTCATCAAACTTTTCAATGGCTTTCAGGTATTTTTCAGCTTTCAAAAAAGAGATTCCCTCATCAAGAACATTTTTCATCTCAATTTCCTTTTTGAGATGTTTAACCAGACGATCAGGGTTTAACTTATCCTTTTCAACTCTTCTTATGAATGAATCATCCACACCCATCCAGCCGGTTGACAAATCATCAACTGTGAATCTTACACGGTTATCTGAAACTTCAAATTCAAGCTCATCGGGAACATTAAATCTCATCACATATACTTTTAAAAACGGTCAGTTAAATAGATTGTCATGCTGGCAGATCAGTCCGCTGAATTCACATTCACCGCAGTTTACGAAATGTTTTGAGTAGTCATCATCTGAAATCTTGCCGACCACACCTTCAAGATACTCCATTATGAACTCATCCCTGACAAATTGCTTTTCGTAGAGTTTTGCCTCGTCGAGAACATAAAGCATCAGGTTTTCAACATCAATATCCTCCCTCTCCTTCAGGGCAAGTGCATAATAGCCTAAAAGTTCCATGTAAAATGAATGGTAGTTTTTCATGCCGTCACGTGTTCGTATGAAGTGAACCAGACTCACGCCCTCACCGTCTGTGATGATCAAATCGATAACTCCGTTGATGTCATAGCCTCCAACTTCAAGGCTCACATCATGGGAGGTTTTCACCACATCGAAGTTTCTTCCGTAATCACTCCAGTATTCGGTGAAATTGCCAAACAGCTTTTTCAGTTTCTTTTCGCTTGATGCAAATGAGTATGATTTTATCACTTCCGAAACCAGATTTTCAATGCTTTCACTGTCCCAGTCTGTCATGAACTTGTCATTGTGAAGACGGTTTACAATGACGCGCAGTTTGGAATCGATGAACTTGTTGATGTTTTTCGGATTTTTAAACTTGAGGTTGCTTTCGAGATTGAATTTTAAAGGACAGAAAAGATAATCCTCCAGGATATCCTCAAACTCTATCTGATTGAAGAGACTGGTGTCACGAATCATATGTGAAGTCACCTTTTTCATGGCGAATACATCGGCAGGCTCGATTTTAACCAAATCATTTTCATAATCCCTTAAAACAGCAGGTGTTTTGCTTCCGGTTCTTGGAAGTACAGTCGACAGTATAAGCAATTCCTCAGCACGAGTATTTGCAACATAAACCACCCGTTCCTCTTCACGGTCAAATTCAAAGGGTTCCTCATCCTCTGAAATCTTATACTTTAAAAACCTGTTCGGTGTCGGGTAAACCGGATAGTTGTTAAAGACATGGGCCTTTCTCTGGGCTGAGAACTTAAGGGGAAAACTTCGGTCCTTGATTGAAGCGGTGATTACAACCGGATACTCAAGTCCCTTTGCCTTGTGGACTGTCATGATATGGACCTTCTGTGAGTTGTCCTCCTCCTCGTTGATCGGACATGAATAATACTTCAGTGAGCGGTATATGTAGTTAAACAGTCCTATAAGATCATATTTTCCCATGATGTTTTCATAATCGGAGATTATTTCCGATATCAGTGCAAGGTTGAGAGCCGCCTTTTTGGCCTCGAAGTCCTTTCTTGAAAAGAGCTCATCGCCGTAGCCTGTTATTTTCAAAAGCTCATAATACACCTGCAGTGAGGTCAGTCTGACATCACCCAGTGATGATTTAAGCTCGTTGAGGCCGGTGAAAAAGTCAAGGTCATGTTCATCTGTAATGCCGATGGATTTAAGCTCATCACGGGAGTATGTGCTTAAGTCTATTATGCCTGCCTGTTTGAATATTTCATCCAGAGTATCATCTGCATAGTCCCGGACAACATCCATTATTGAAGAGGATTTGGCATTGGAGTCCAATGGCTTGAAGTTGTTTTTAACATTGACCACATTATAATGGTATCTCTGCTCGATGTCGTTTAATACCTCCTGGGTTTTAGCTGACAGGTGAAATACCTTTGATGATTCGTAATACTTGTCTGTGAATGAGGACAGGTTTATCCATTGGCCTCCGTCACCGTAATATGCAATCAGTGAAGGGTTGAACGGCATCATATACCATAAAAGTGCCAGAACCGCCTTGACCTCATCCTGATAAATCAAATCGTCGATTCCCTTAAGGTAATATGGAATGTTTTCCTTTTCAAATTCCTCAAGAATGTCCTTTTTGTCCTTATGGCTTCTGAAAAGTATGCAGACATCACTGTATTTGGTGATCTTACCGGAGCTTTTAAGGTTTTTAATGATATATGCTATTCCCCGGTACTCATCATCATCACGCTTGTTTTCAAGCATGTAGACAGGCATCTTTGATTCATTGACTGTTTTTAAGTCCTTAGGGTTTGAACGCTTCTTGCTTATGAATTTCTCATTGAACTCGACAATGTCTGATGTTGAACGGTAATTGTTCACAAGGATTTTCTTTTCAAACTCATCGCTTCTTGAATAATCGTTGAAAAATTTGGGATTGGCAGCCCTGAATGAGTATATGCTCTGGTCAGCATCACCCACAACCGTGAATGTATCTGCAATACATCTTAAAAGTTCAAATATCTGCATCTGAATTGCATCGGTGTCCTGAAACTCATCAATGAGGACATTGCGGTACTGAACCCTGTTTAAATTGTCCCTGTCCGATAGAAGTTCCAGCGCCTTAACAAGAAGATAGTTCTGGTCACAGACATGTTCGGATTCCATCAAATCTATCCAGTCGGTGTATGACCTGGCAATCTGAAGATACCTTGCCTTGTAAACATCACACCTGAAGCCCAGTGCCTTTATCTCCTTTTTGGTCGGGTATTGGGTGTCGGGATGAGTTTTGTAGTATTCATCAATGTATTTGAGATATTCATCGCTTGGATGGTATTTAGACTCAATATATCCTATAAGGCCTTCCGAATCAACTTCAAAGAGTGCGAATTCATCATATTTTTTAAGAACCTGGCCTGATTCGTAATTTCTCAAAAATGCAGGTCCCTTAAATCCGAGGTCTTGTCTGTGCTTGTTGAAAAAGAGATTCCTTTCCGATTCCCTTTTAAGAAGATTGTATGGAATGTCTGAGAAATCTGATAGAATTGATCTGCAGAAACTGTGAATTGTACTTATCCTCATCTGATTTATCACATTGAGTTCAAGTTTTGTATCCTTTTTAAATCTCTCGCGAAGCTCATCTGCAGCCTTGTTTGTAAATGTAATCACAAGAATAGATTCCGGTGATGCACCGTTTTCAATAAGATAAAGCACCCTTTCGATTATCACGCGTGTCTTTCCGGCTCCGGGACCTGCATTTATTACCAGCGGCTTTCCGGTGTATGTGACAGCGTCGCTTTGATACTCGTCCAGTTCAACTTCAGGAGGAATCTCACCTACAATGCAACGGTCGGCTTTTCTGACTGCCTCAAAGTTTAACGGCTTTGTCAGGAGGTTTCCTTCACTGTCAAATAGATTCAATGTGAGAATATGCTTTTTTATGAACTGATTCAGATTGCCTTCAACCATATTCAAAACGTTTTCCTTATCTTCAGAGCTTAAATCCTCAATGGAGATCAGCTCATCACCTTCAAGGCCTATGAGTGAGGGTGTTATTGAGTTGACCTCAAGATTGTCCACAATCATGTAAATGTCGTCGTTGGTGATTTTCGGACTGTGGCTCAAAAAAGAGAAGTCGAATTCATAGTCGACCTGCAGGAACTCCTCGATACCTAAAAAATAATCGTCATAGATATACTCAAACAGTATCTGGTGAACGCTTTTCATATCATCAAGTGTTATTGTCAGCTGAGGGTCGTTGAAAACATCAATAGTGAATACAAGCTGCTTTTTGGTCTGACGGCAAAACACATCAAGAATCACCTTTGCGCATGCCATGGCAAGATTGTATTTTTTTAAAACAATCAGTTTTTCCATGACACTGCACAGGCCATATAAATTGCCGAATTTGCTTTTTAGAAAAGTAAAAACACTACTGTCTCTCATTGTAATCATTAAAACGTTTTGTTATAAAAACACTGTCGATTCGGTCTGGCTGAATCAGACCCTTTGAAATGTCATCCTGTATCTGTGAAACTATGATGTCCCCATCCCTTTTTGTCAGCTTTTTAAATTTGATCAGCTTGGAAAATGAATCTCCGCTTCCCTCAACAAATTCATTCAGCCTGCGTCTGCATTGGGCCTTCTTATCCTCACTCCTGATTAGACACAGCCTTTTGAATTCATGTTTTATTCCATTTTTAAATTCACGCGCTTCTATTATTTCACCGTGAATCCTGAATACAATCTCAATAATGTCCTTTTCAACTAAAATGGGATATTTTTTTAAGGTATTCCTGATGATTAATGTATCATAGGCCCGTCCCACAATGCTGTTCAGCTCATTTATATATGAAACCTGCTTTACGGAATTTGAGAAGTAATAGTCAAGATATCTTTTTATTTCAAAATCACTGATGTTATCCTCAAGGATTTTGGATTCCACACGGTCATAAATCAGATTGACGTCATCCCGTGTTAAATCATATCGCTTAAGGTATTTTATATAGAAGTCATTATCCTCCTGTATTAGGCCAGATAAAAATTTGATTTTTTCCTGTTTTTCAAGCTCAATTACTTTTGATTTGAAATAATCCTCCAAAGAGGATGCAACATTATCAGTAATGAGTTTGCCGGAATTTATATCACTTTTCAACTCTTCAATAATCTGTTCACAATCATTCAAACTCAAGTCGTAAGAGTAGAGAAGGTAATTGAAAAATGGAGTGTCATAATCCCCAACGAGTTCATCCAGCCTATCTATAATAACTTCATTAATCATATTTGTTAATATTTTGTTTAAAATAAGATAAATAATTAATTATCCGAATAATATATTATTACTGTTTAACTGGGAAAAATGACTTAAAGGAGAAATGAAAAGGTGAATATATATGAGTTTGCAAAAAACCCAGTTAAACAGCTGTCAGCATGATTATTTAAACATTTTATCTAAATTTGTTTTGAAATTCCCTGTTCGTTCCCCATCATAGTGCTACCGCATCCATTGCAGTATGCGAAATTCTCATTAACCTTTTAAGACCGTAAGGACAAATATTCATTATAACTTCCGATTAAATCACCAATGCCTCTTTAAGCGCCAATCCAAATACAATGCAAGCCAACAAATAACCTACCATAAATAATAATTGTTTAAAGATTTTCACCTCCTTTAAATTATTTTACATGCCAATATGTCATCGAAGACATACCAAATCCTGCCGTCATCCAAAACCAACTTTTTCAACTCCTCAATGGAGTCGGCTTCAATAACATGTCCAAATTCCCTGTAGCAATACCCGTCACCAACAGAGTGAACCCTGAAAAGTCCTGTGTCGTTTTCCATGTAATTTATCTTCAGTTCCATTGTGAGAAGTTCCTCAAAAAAGAGAAGAACCTCCTTCAGTTCAAAATCCTTAATCATTGACAGATCCAATATTCCGTAATCAATTTCCATTAATGTCTTTGCATTTAAAAATTCAACAATATCCCGTGAATATTTAACCCAGTTAAGCACCATTGAAACCTCTTAAATCAATACTGTCCATAACATGCACAAATTTATTAAAAACATCATATACGAACTTCGATTATTGTCCCCCTTAATTATTATCAAATAAATCAGCAGAAATACTGAAATAAGTATTAAAATCAGCTGCAAAGCTGATACAAAATTATTGATCATTTAATCATCCCCTCCATAATCTTAATTATCCTTTGGTTTAAAGGATTTTCAAGTGAAATGAATTCATCATTGGCCTTGCTTGAGCCAAACTCGGCAAAGTAAGGCGTATGCGCACAACCTCCATCTATTGTTGCACCAAATGTCACGGAGTTTCCCTTCACTTTAACTCCAAAGTCTGCAAATTCAAATACCAAAACGTCATCAATGTCTCTTGTTTTAAATACTTCCCTGTTACCACCATATTCCAATTCGAATACAGCTTCACCATCCCTTTCACTGGCAGTGGCATAAACAAGCCTTATGTAAATGCCGTCTTTTATGGCCTTTTGGTTTAGGAATCTGAAAAATTCCTCATCCATTTCATCAAATGAATATTTTTCGTCAGCCTCCCCCGCATAGGTCGGCATGTAATCTTTTGATGTGAGCTCATCAACATAGAAATGAAATTCCTCATTTCCGCATACGGAGTTTTCAACAGTCTTTTTAATGTCTATTTCAATATCTCTTTTTATTTCCATTATTTTTTCCTCTAAATGATGATAGTTTGAATTTTATGGTCAATTCCCGAATTAATCGGAAGCTCTGTCGTGTAACTGGATTCTATTGAAAAAGCATCTTTACTATAATCAACAGAATCTCTAAATGATTGATAAAGTTGCCTAATACCTGGTAAATGTATTACAGCATATTAGCTTAAAAGAATACTACGCTCCATGCAGTAGTTGGTTTTGCCTGTGGTGTCATTTTATCAGCTCCTTTGTGAAAAAGTTTGTATAGAGTCAATTTCTTATAATGATGTGGTTAATTTATACCTACAATTTAAAGTGTAGTATTATATTATATTGATATTCTATATAAAGTTTTTGGTAAAATCAGTTTTTTTGACAGCAATTTTGTTATGATGATGAAAAATTTCATGATTTAAAAAAATATTTTACATACAATAAAACTTTCTAAAATAAGTTTTCAAGTTCAAACAAATATTGTTTTCAACTTGTAAAAAAAATAGATTGGGAGAATTTATAATTCTCCATTTTTACGTCTTTGTTCAAGAAGTTCAAGACCTAAATCGCCTAATTTATACTTCTGGATTTTACCACTGGTTGTGAGTGGGAATTTGTCCACAAAGAATACATATTTAGGCACCTTATATCTTGCTATTGAACCTATACAGAAGTCACGGATGTCTGCTTCTGTTACATCATCAAATCCTTCTTCCCTGATGATGAATGCTCCTACGATTTCACCGTATTTCTCATCAGGGATTCCTGCAACCTGAACATCCTGTACGCACTCATGGGTAAAGAGGAACTCCTCGATTTCACGTGGATAAATGTTTTCCCCACCCCTGATAATCATGTCCTTGATACGTCCTACAATTGAGTAGTATCCGTCCTCATCGACTGTTGCAAGGTCTCCTGAGTGAAGCCATCCGTCCGGCTCGATTGTCTCGGCGGTCTTTTCAGGCATGTTATAGTAACCTTTCATGACATTGAAACCTCTGCACATGATTTCACCCTTCTCGCCGGGACCTAACTCCTCACCGGTGTCAGGGTCAACGATTTTAACTTCGATATTTGGGAATTTACGTCCGACTGTGTTGATTTTTTTCTCGAAGGAATCCTTTGCGTTTGTTTGTGTAAAACCGGGTGCGGCTTCAGTAAGTCCATATACGCTTGTAATTCCTTTCATGTTCATTTTCTCAATCGCATCCTTCATGGTTTCAACAGGGCAAGTTGAACCTGCCATGATTCCGGTACGAAGGGAGCTCATGTCAAACATGTCAAACATCGGATGGTTCATCATACCGATAAACATTGTCGGCACACCATAGATTGAAGTACACTTTTCCTTTTGGATTGAGGATATTGCTAAAAGAGGATCATATTCCTCAAGAACAACCATGGTTGATCCGTGTGTGATTACTGCCATAACACCAAGTACTGTACCAAAACAATGGAATAAAGGCACTTGAAGAAGTAATCTGTCTTCAGGAGTATAATACATATTTTCTCCAATGTAGTATCCGTCATTGACTATATTACGTGATGTAAGCATGACTCCCTTAGGGAATCCTTCGGTTCCGGAGGTGTACTGCATGTTGATTACATCATGCTGTGTTACTGAGTCCTTCACCTTCTGGTATTCATCGTCATCGTAGTTCATACCTAAAAGCAGGAGTTCGTTGGTGTTGAACATTCCACGGTGCTTTTCCTGACCGACGTGGAAAATAAACTTTAAACGTGGGAATTTTTCAGAAACGAGATGTCCTCTTGCACAGCTTTTAAGTTCGGGAACAAGTTCGTTTATAATGTCAAAATAGCTTGTGTCCCTGAATCCGTCAGTCATTGCCAGTGCCTTCATGTCTGACTGCTTGAGCACATATTCCAGTTCATGTGACTGGTATGCGGTGTTTACTGTAACTATGGTGGCACCGATTTTTGCTGTTGCAAACATGTATGTGAGCCATTCCGGTACGTTTTTAGCCCATATTCCTACATGATCTCCTTTTTCAATTCCGATAGCCAGCATTCCTTTTGCAAGATTGTCTATTCTTTCATCAAATTCCTTGTATGTGAATCTTAAGTTTCTGTCCGGATAAACGATAAATTCATGGTCAGGCTGTTTTTCAACCATTGACTCAAAGAATTTACCTAATGATAATTCTGTAAATAATTCGCTCATATTTTCACCTCAATATTAATTTAATAAAATAACTAACCAAAATACAAATCATTAATGCAATTCCAATTGCAATGTTTTTAAGTTCAAATCCAAACCAGCTGTGAAAAATCTATCAGTTTTTGGTTTTAAAGTTATTTTACTCATATTTTTCCTCTCCTAGTATGGTGTGTATAATACAGCGAGTATTTTTGCCTTTTTCTCACCACTTGCGTGAAGGTGGTGTGGCACTACAGAGTCATAAAAAATTGTGTCGCCCTCGCCGATTGTGAAAGTGTCCTTTCCGTAAATCAGTTCGATTTCTCCTTCAAGTACGTATATGAACTCTTCCCCTTCGTGTGATGAGAGTTCCTTTTCTCCTTCCTCATAGTCGATGTCAATCATGAAAGGGTCGATGTTTCTGTCGATTTTACCTGCACCTAATGAGTGGAATTCAAGGTTGGTTGCATTTGTCACATCTTCTCTTCCTGAGAAGTACAGTGAGTTTTGGGTTTTTCCTCCACGGGTTACCACCGGTCCGAGTTCAGGTGTGTCATCTAAAAATGTACCTAAGCGAACTCCTAATGCCCTTGCCATTTTTGTTAATGGTGTAAGGGACGGGATTACTTCTCCGTTTTCCATTGCCTGTAAAACTTCAAGTTTCACTCCGCTTCTCTCAGCAAGGTCTTCTATAGACATGTCCTGTCTAGCTCTAATATCTTTTATTTTTTGTGCAAAATCTTCGTTTGTCATATCTTTTTCACATCTTGGATTTTATTACTTAAAGATTTAAGTATGAATAGATATATTCAATTAAATATATAAAAGTATCCTAATTTTGGGATTTAGATTAAAAATATTTAATTTTAAAAGGAAAATTAAACAAAAAGTATTGTTTCATTCAACAGAAAAATAGAGTCATGATGAAATCATCTAAAACCTCTGATTATCAATCAAACATTCATCCTCAATGCATGAATCGCATTTTGGAACTTTAACATCACGAAAAATCTCCCGGAAATTGACACCGTCCCTGTGGCGAAAATCATCACTGAAGAGAGCTTCACCGCCATAGCTTACTTTGCTTTCAAAATCTATTTTGGTAAAACCGAATTCCCGAATCAGAGTTTCCATAAGTGAATCGTCTAAAAACAGATTACCGATATCAAGATGGCATGGAATTACATAGGATATTTTAAAATCCTGCTCAATGAATATTCTTATTGCCTTTTTAACCATCAAATCAAGCTCCTCCCGGCTGAATTTCCTCCAGTGCATCAGTTCAAATGCATATTGCTCTTCAAAATCTATTGATTCAAACTTATAGTAGTACATATGAAAATCTATTCTGCTTAATCTATTTAAAGTTTAGGGCTCAAAATTGACCCCACTTTGTAAAATTGTCATGACTGAAACATCATATATAAAATTAACGGTTTGTGTTTGTCAAATTGATTTAATATTGAAAAATTGACCTTAAAAATAAGAAAAATAATATATACTTTGAGAACTAAGAGAATAATGTAGAGAAGTTTCCCCGTTCTTTACAATAAATTATAGAAAACTATATTAATGGATGAGACATGTAAAATTGGCGGATAAGGTTGGAGCAATCTGGCCTTATTCTTTAATATTTTCAAGAATTTGCCAAAAATTATATTATAATTAAAAAAATATATTACATTATATAGGTGAAATTTTGAAAAGAAAAACAAAAATCATTCTTATTTTTGCACTTTTACTAGTACTTGCAGTTGCAATAGTCAGTGAACAGTACCGGGATGAACATGCAACATACAAAATACTTGGAAACAACAGTCTGGGAACTGTTGAAAAAATCGTTTATGGTAATGAAAGTGCAGAAAACTCTATTTCTTTAATTACCGGAATTCATCCAAGGGAAAAACTTGCAATAAATCCGGAAATTAAAGCGGCAAAGGAATATGCAAATGAGCATCCGGATGTTAAAATCATACATTATCAGGTCAATGTGACAAAAGATGCAAAAAATTACGAAAAGGGAAGGGCAAACGGTGAAAGTCTTGTTCATGACTTTGTTAATCCCGAAGTGAACAGAACAGACACAGACTGTGTAATCATAAGCCACTCACATGTTGAATGGTATGGTGAAGGATTTTACCTGGCCACCCCGGAAATGGATAATGCTTCAGTAAAGATTGCTGAGCAAATAAATAAAACAAGCGATTTCGGATACTATCCGAAAACCGGTAACGAATCATACAAATCAACTTCAGCAGTGCTGGTGTCATGTCCGATTGCAAAAGCAGGTTATCCGACTTTTGTATATGAGATTCCGGAAAATATCACCAAACAGGATTCAACCGACTGGGCAAAGGATTTATTCGATTTGATGGTAAAATATGCCTGCTGATATTTTACCAGCTACTTTTTTTAATTAGTTCAAATAAACAATAAACCATGGAACTAGAAGAATATTTAAATTATGTAAATAGCGGAAAAAGGATTTATGGAGGCTCAGCCGAGCATGAATTCATGACCGGCCTTCTTCATGATGCCTTAAAAATAACACATAAAATCAACAACGAGTACCACACTCCCGATGAAATCCAGGAGCTTTTTGCCGAACTTACAAACAAACCGGTAAATAAGACTTTAGGTTTAATGCCACCTTTCAACACAGATTGCGGTAAGAATATCCACATCGGTGAAAACGTTTTCATAAATTCGGGATGCAAAATGCAGGATCAGGGCGGAATATACATTGGAGATGACGTTCTGATTGGACATAACGCATGTCTTTTGACTTTAAATCATGTCTCAGATCCGGAATCAAGGGCAGACATGTATCCGGAACCTGTCCACATTGAGGATAAGGCCTGGCTTGGCTCCAACGTTACAGTCCTGCCCGGTGTGAGAATCGGTGAAGGCGCCATTGTTGCTGCAGGTGCCGTGGTTACAAAGGATGTTGAGCCTGGAACTGTTGTCGGAGGCGTTCCGGCAAAATTCATCAAAAATGTTGACGACTAATAACTTCAATAATATTAATTTTAGCATCAATTAAAATCAATTTCAACAACCAAATATCAGAATAATCATGCGATTCTTTAAGATATTAACTTGATATATCAAAACCTCCAATATGAAATACTGCTATCTACATTAAACGGCCGACATTGCCAAATAACTACTATTATATATTAACAAAAACAAAACTTAATTAGTTAAAGGTGCGATTTATTATGTTAACAATTAATCAATGCTATTTAGATTTTGTTGATAAAATCTTGAAAAGCGGAAAAGAAACATACAAAGACTCAAATCATCATTTAGTCGAAAGTCTGGGAAATTTTTACATCATTGACGATCCGTTCAACCTGAAATTCAGGGCAAAATATCAGCACTACACTCGAGAACAGCTACTCGATGACATCAAGTCAGGAAAGTTCGACATGGAAGGATGCCCAATAAAAAGCGATGCCCTATACGAATACGTCAAATCAGCAGAAAATCCGGATGACCAGGGATTCGTATACACATATCCCAACCGTATCTATGCCCATTTCGACATTGACCAGTTCAATACAATGAAGCAAAGGATACTGACCGCTACCGGTTCAAACCGTGCAGTGGCAGTTACAATTGACCCTCAGCTGGATGCAGACCGTGAAGACATTCCATGCCTTCAATTTTTACAGTGCATTGTACGTGACAACGAACTGACCATACACTGCATATTCAGAAGCAACGACATTTTCGGTGCATTCTACTCAAACATGTTCTTTATAGCTTATCTCGGACTTAAAATGAAAGAGGAAGTGAACAAAGAAATAATTGGTGAAAAGCTGAACTTCGGAGGAGTTCATTACCACTCCACCTCAGGCCATATCTACAATACCGACCTGAAAGCAGCACGTAAACTTATTAAAGCAAACAAATAAGGATCATATTATCCTTATCTTATTTTTTATTGTTAATTTTCCATATCTGGAAGTTATTGTATATTTTCCTTTCCTGTATTTTTTGGTGATTTTTAAAACAGCATTTCCCTTCTTGTTGGTTTTAACCTTATAGACTTTACCCTTGAACTTGAAAGTGATCTTCTTGTTTTTAAGGATTTTTCCCTTGGAATTCACAAGTTTTGCGGTGAACTTTATTGTCTTTGATTTTTTAACCTTAATGTCCTTGGTTATTATAGTGGATTTGATTTTAATTTTATTGGAGACCTTATAATTTTTATATTGAACAACAATATTGTATGTTCCCGGTTTTTGAGTCAGTTTAACTGATGCATAGCCGTTTTTGTCGGTAACTCCATAATATGTTTTACCGCTTATCCTGAATGTTACCTTAAGGCCTTTTGAAAATTTGGCCGAATCATCATATACCCTAACCTTGAATAAGGTAGTTGAGCCATAGTATATTGTCAAATCCCTGTTTTGGACTATTCTTTCTATTATGCTGACCGTTTGGAGTCTGACTTCACCAGTTAGAGGATTTGTTATCTTAACACTGCATGGCCCAACAGCCAAATTGAGGTTTACTGAAACCTGTCCGTTTTTATCTGAAATTGAATTATAGGTTTTTCCATTTATTGAAACTTCCACTTTCTGATTTACCAATAGCTTACCGTTTGAATCACGCAATGTAGCCTGATAATTGGAATCTGTAGGATACTTTGTTGACTTGAATTCAATTGTGGAAATTGAAATGATTTTAACAATATCTGATGATTTTAGGTATTCGTCATCCCCTATAAAGTTGATTTTTGCATCATAAGCACCGGCAGGTACGGAAATATCAAAAAGTGCAACCCCGTTTTCATCAGTTCGTTTTTTGTAGGTATGACCGTTGATTGTAAGGTAAACATCACGACTGGAAATTATTTTTCCTGAATTATCCTTTAGGATTACCTGGTATTGGCCGCCATAATATATATTTGCATCCCTTGCAATCAGGCTTGTCCTTTGATGGACAATGTCAAATTCCCCTTTAATATCCTCTGCATCATATATTGGGCTTGCAAGTCTGACAGTGTAGTTGTAATGGCCTTTTTCAAGGTTTTTCATTTCCGCCAATACATATCCTTCAGTTGAGGTGTAATATGACACTGTTCCGTTTAAGTCAATGATTATTCTGAATCCACGGGCGCAGTCCCTAATGCCGATACCAAAAATTGCATCACATTCATTAATTATCCTGCTGAATGTAAGATTGATTTTCATTTTTGAAACGTTGACTGTTGAGTTAGATATGGACATATTATATAAGTAATAATCTGTGAATCCTGCAAAAACCTCATTTTCACCTATTTCAGTGAAGGTATGATTTAAATATGCAGTTCCGTTTCCAACATCAACTGTATAGTATTCATCTGACACTAAAAATACGACAAATCCTCTTTTGACAGGATTGTTGTTCTCATCGACAACTTGCGCTTTGATACTTACCGGATTGTTGAATTCATTGCCTGTAATATCGAGATAGATTCTTGTATTGATTCTGGACAGCTGATGAGATTTGATTGCATATGATGAGTTATAGTAAAATGAATCTTCATAATATGCTTCAATTTCAAATTCCACCGGCTGAACATAAATGTTTTCCAATCCGGCAATTCCGTCTTTTACATCAGCAACATACTCTTCACCGCCAACAATGAATACGACATATCCGTATTTTACCGGTTTTCCATACTCATCTGTGATGTTTGCGGTGATGTTGATTGGATTGTAGTTTCCTGTGACATTTAAGGTAATGTGAGTGTTGACTAACGGATTTGCGAGTTCTATTTTCATGCCTGATGAATTGTAACCTACTGCGTTGAACTGGGCAGAAATGTTGCATGATTTAAATGGTATCTCCATTAATGCTTTTCCACTAGAGACATTTACTGTATAGGTTTGCCCATCCACTTTAAATGTAACCTCTCCACAGTTTACCGCATAGCCCCATTGATTTAAAACCTCCGCTACAACATCTGCCTTATCAGGTGATCTGTTTTCAATTGATAATGTCAAGGTGGTTTGAATCGGGTTTAGGATTGTGAATGCCTTAATGCATGCAACCTGAGATTCATAGTAATGGTCCGGATATTCCCCGGGCAGGCTGTAGAGGTCTTTCCAGTTGTTGCCGTCGTAGCTTATATATGAAATGTTTTCATGATAGAAATAATTGTTGAGGCTCAGTTTTTCTGAAATTGGAACGCCAGCATCCTTATCGACAGTTATCCTAAACATTACCTCAAAAACATCACCAACATTCATTGGAATCATCTGACCCAAATCCAGTGTGTAATATCCTGGATTTGATTTTCCAGATTTTGTAAGCTTTAAAACATTGTTTATTTTAATGGTTAAATCCCATGAGGTTTCCTTTTGGAAATATGTGGAAACCGCAGCAAGATATTCATTGTCTGTTGCTTTGAAGATGTTTTTATACCATACGGTTTTTGTGGTATTCATGAAGTAATCGGTTTTAGCTATATCATACTGGTAATTCTTATCATATTTCATGGTGTCATTCAATATGAAAGCAAAAGCTGCTTCGTCTACATTAAGTTTCGGACATGAAGTATCATAATATGAAACATAAAAGTAACCGTTACTGCCCCAGTCTTCACCCCAGCTGTTTTTAGCAATCCATGCACCTCTTCCGGGAGCTCCAGGAATATAGAAATTATCATCCCATCCCACCAGTTCAACGGCATGATCTCCAGGCAAATTGCCTCTGTAGCACTGCACATATGCACCTGCCTGCGGGTTGTAGTATGCCATCATGTAAATACTTGAATATACTCCTCCATAATCCCTAATGGCCTTTTTAATGGAATTCAAATCATTAACACTGGTTCTTTTTAAAAATTCAATGTTTTGAACATGCATAACTGCATCCAGCAATGGAGATAAAACAGTGTTGCCTTTATAAGGATCCTGACTGTCAAATACAGGCCCAATCCAGCTTACAAGATATCCAAGACCCATATTGTCATAACCTCCCTGATTGGTTTCCATATTCCAGCCATATGTTGAGTATAATGCGGCTATGTTTTTCATGTTCTCTTCAGATAAGTCTATCTCCTCGCCTGAAGCCTTTAAAATGGCCGATTCAAGAGCAGCTATGGTTGCAAATGCCCAGCAGTTTCCACCATTAATCTGGTTTTTGGATGGTGTTGCAGGGCTGGTGTAACGGGAAGGCAAAGCGGAATCATAGATTTCATTATTAAATAATATATAATCTGAATCATGAACTATTACAGATAACACAGACTGATTTAAAAAGTCATCATACTTACCGGCATTATTGTTAAGATATGTGTTGTTTTTGACACTTGAATTGTTGTTGAAAAGCAGATAGAATGCACCGGCATGCATTGAAGCTGAGTTATTTATGAACCGGTTATTTTGAGCATCGATAAAGTGTGCATTGTCACTGAATATTCCTGCCCCGTTTTTTGCATGGTTTTTTTGAAAATGAGAATTGTGCACGGACAGATTGCCATACATCTGATAGATTGCACCGCCGTTGAAACCTGCAGTATTGTTATAAGCATTAAGACCGGTTATATTTGAATTTGATTTTAAAAGGCACATCGCTCCGCCGAAAGTTGCATTAGCTGAGGAGATATTTAAATCCAGGGCATTGAAAATCACGGATTTGAGATATATTGCTCCTCCCGCATCACTTAATGATGAGTCTGAAATGAATCTTGATTTTTTAATTGTGACTCTTGGAGTTTTTGAATCACTGCCTTCACAGGCTATAGCTCCGCCATAGTTATAGGCAGTGTTGTTTATAAATGAGCAGTCATCAATTTCGATATTGCCCCCATTTAAATAAATTGCTCCGCCAAAATCAGCATAATTATTCATAAAAGTACAGTTGACCAAATTGGCATTATGAGTCTTGTCCACACAATAGATTGCGCCTCCGAAACTGTTGGAGTTTATTTTTGTTCCGGATGAGTTAACAAAAAATGTGTTTGAGGCTGTCAGGTCCGCCTGATTGAAAATAACAAGATTGCAAATTGTTACATTTGTCAGGGTGATTCTGTTGTTTACAAGCAGGACTCCCCCATTACCGTTGATGATGGTTTTTGATGCATCCTGACCAATGAATGAAATGTCATTATGTGAATTTAAACATGTATAATTATATTCACCGTTTTTAAGATGAATCACTGAGCCGTCAAGGATTCTGCCGTCGCGCAACTGCCTATAAGGATTATCCAAAGTTCCCTCACCATGGTCATGTGAGGCATTTGAGTCGAAATAGATATCCTGTGAATCCGATAAAAGCGTTTCATTAAAATCGGCAGACAGGCTGTCAGTGACATTTTCCTCACCAAAAACCTGCGGAATCATGATTAAAATTAGAACCATTGAAAACAACAGCAATAATCTTTTGTTGAACATCTTATCAAATCCTACCTGATTCTTATAGTATTTTTGATTTTAAGCTTTCCATAACTGGAGGTTATGGTGTATTTTCCTTTTTTGTACTTTTTGGTAATTTTCAGAGTTGCCTTACCATACTTATTTGTCTTTACCTTATATGTTTTGCCCTTGAACTTGAATGTTATCTTTTTATATTTAAGGATTTTACCGTTTTTGTTTAAAAGTTTGGCAGTGAACTTAATGGTTTTTCCTTTTTTAACGTTAATATTTTTTGTAATAATTGTTGATTTAATGATTATATTATTTGATATCCGGAATCCTTTATATTCTGCAGTTACAGTGGATTTTAAAGGATTTGCGGAAATTTTTAGAGAAGCATAACCTTTGCTGTCTGTGGTTTTAATGTATGTCTTGCCGTTGAAGGTGAATCTTACAGTAACTCCTTTTGCAGCATTTCCGTCATCATCCAGGAATTTGGCTTTAAAGTATTTCCCCGCACCGTAATACATTGTCAAGTCATGATTTTCACATATTCTTGGCATAATCTTAATGTTTTGAGTTTTAATTTCATTTGTGACGGGATTGGTGATTACCAACGCATTGTTTCCGGGATTTAAATTAATATTCAATTGAACCATACCGTCTTTATCAGTGCTTAAACTGTAGGTCCTATAGTTCATAAATACACTTACATTTGTGTTGTTCAATGGATTTCCGTATCCATCAAGCAATTGGAATTCATATTGTGAATTTATGGTTTTAACCTCATAAGAAGAAATTATTGTTGATTTGATTTGAACGGATGAACTTAGGGAACATGAATCGTAATCATCATCACCGTTAAATCTGATTTTAACATCATAATCGCCTATGAAATTAATATAGAACATCACCTTACCGTTTTTGTCAGTGGTGTTGGTGAATAGATGATCGTTAATGATGAAATCCACTTCATGATTCCTGATTGGAACATTGTTATAAATATCACTCAAAACAACAGTGAACGGATTGCCGTAATATACTGACAAATCGTTGAGTGTTAGTTGAGAGGTATAGTAAACATAGAATTCGCCGGATTTATTTTCACATTCATATGTGGAACTGTCAAGATATGCTGTAACCCTATTGATTCTGCTTTCAAGGTTGGTTAAACCGAATATGCATTTTTCTCCTGTTACCTTCTGCTTGTATACCTTAGCGTCAATAAGCAAGTTGACATATCCGTTTACTGTTTGGTTGAATTCAACTGTGATATTGATATTGTCTGTAATGTTTAATGTCATTTCAACTTTGATTTTGGAAACATTTACGCTTGAAGTGGCATTTGATGAATTGAACCTGTTTGAGTTGTCATTATAATAAGCAGTTATAGAATTATTTCCCATTGAGCTAAATACATGAGTGACAATTGCAATTCCTTCATTCACATTGGCAGTGACTGTTTTACCATTCAAATTGAAGGTTACCTCTCCGACATCAACAGCATTGCCAAACTGGTCTTTTACTGTTACAACAATCTCCACAGGATTATTGGTGTTCTGATTGACGATTATTTCCAGTTCTGTGTTTATTTTTGAAACTTCAATTGATCTGTTGGTTTTTGAGGAATTGTAAATGTAGCCGTTATCCCCATAAACCGCTGATACATTATTAATGCCCATTTTTGTAAAGGAATATGTGAAATTGGCCCTACCGTCAGTCACATCAATAAGGTAAGCCTGACCATCAACTGAAAATACCACAAAGCCTTTTTTCACCGGATTTCCATTCTCATCAACTATTTCTGCAACAATATTAAACGGATTGTAATCGCTTAGTACTGTTAATGAGATTTCTGTGTTTATCAATAAAACGAAAATGGATTTGGTAACATTTGACTTGCAGTATGAATAATTACCGTTGTAGTATGCGGTTATGTTATTTTCCCCGAGATTTGCGAATGTATGATTTATGCTTGCCATTCCGTCTGTGATTCTGACTGTATAGTTCATGCCTTCAATATTGAATGTGACATCACCATAATTCACAGGCATTCCCTTATCATCCCTCACACAAGCTGAAATTGTCACTTCATTATGTTGGCCTATTTCATTGAATTCGATTGTTGTATTGATTGGATTCTTGTCGAATAGTGTATAATTTAAGGAATCTTCATATCCTGAATTGCTGAATGCGGCAGTGAAATTATTAACTCCCACATTAAACATGACATCACATAATTTGGCAACTCCGTTTACAACACTGACGGCATGTTCGGTTCCTGAAACATTGAAAGTGACAGTTCCATGATTTACAGCATATCCCCATTGGTTATATACAGCGGCAATCAAATCCAAAGTGGTGTCTCTGATGTTGTCCAAACTTAGTTTGACATTGGTGCCTATTTTTTTTAAATAAGTGAATGCCTTGATACATGCTACGGATGAATCATATGAATGGGTAGTGTATTTCCATTTCAAGTCAAATAAATCAGCCCAGTTTACGCCATCATAGCTTATAAATGAAATGTTTTGCTTATAGTAATATTTATTGAAGCTGACCTTTTCTGCGATTGGAACACCTGCATCGCCAACAACAGTTATATTAAATACGACTTCAAAAACATCCCCTTTGCTTAAAGGAATTATTTCATCAAGGTTAAAAGTGTAGTAGCCCGGTTTTGTACTGCCGGATTGTGTGAGTTTCAATTCACCGTTGACATAAACTGAAAAGGTGTAGTTTGCCTGCTTGTCAAACATTGTTGAAACCGCCGCAAGATACTCGTTTTCTGTTGATGTGAATTTATTCTTATACCAGACTGAGCTTGATGAGTTTAAAAAGAAATCTGATTTTCCCTGAACGTCATGCTGATAGTTCTTGTCATATTTCATGGTATCATTCAGGATAAATGTGAATACGGAATCCGCTTTTCCAATTGGAGCACAGGTAACATCATAATATGAGACATATCCATACCCGGTACCTCTCCATGAAGCGCCCCAACTGTTTTTGATAATCCATCCTCCTTTTCCGGGAGCTCCGCTGAATGTCATGTCATCATCCCATCCGACAATTACAATAGCATGGTTTGCGCTTTTTTCTCCATTATAATACTGATGACCATTACCATCAAAGTTAGCATAAACCGGAGTGTATACCGCACCATAGGTCATTATAGCCTTTTTGATTTCATCATTGTCTGTGAAATTGTTTCTTTGGAGATATAATACATTTTGAACATGCATCAAACTGTTAAATACTTTTGAGTATATTGTTCCAACAATATATGGGTCATCCTTTTCCAAAACAGGACCCAGCCAGCTTATTAAATGGTTATATCCGGATGATGCATATGCTCCCTTATTGGTTTCCAGAGTCCAGCCATAGTCACTGTATCTTCCGAAAAGATTCTTGACATTGGATTCTGACAGATCAAAGCTTTCTCCCAATGCCTTAAGTATGCAGGACTCAAGTGTGGCTAATGTTGCAAAAGCCCAGCAGTTACCGTCATTTCCCTGGTTTTTGACAGGAGTGACATAACCAAGCTGACGCAAATCATATTTTGATGGAATGTCTGTAATTTCAATGGAAGGTGAATTGTATAATGTATAGTTGCCGTTTCCGATGAAATCCAAATCAGATGTCTCATATAAATCACCACTGTCCGAATATTCATTGTCCCTGATTGTTGAATTGGAATTATAGAATGAAAATAAGCTTGCACGAATCAGCGGAACATTATCAATAAACCTGTTATTAATTATTATGTTATAATCTGCCTCATCTATGAACAGTCCGGCACCATTTTCCGCATGATTGCCTGTTAAGGTAGAATTATACATTTTGAAATCACCATAAAGGGACCAGACCACTCCTCCATCTCCTCCTGCCTTATTGTTTCTAGCAGTGACATTATCAAAGGTTACACTGGATCTTAGAGATGCGATGGCTCCGCCGAATAATTGGGCATGGTTATTAATGAACAGTGAATTTTTAATGTTTAAAACACCCTCGTTCATATAGATTGCCCCTCCGCAAACCGCATCATTACCTGAAAAGGTACATCCGTCAAGAGTGATTTCAACAACCTTACCCTCTTCCGGGAAAATTACACCACCATACTTTGTAGAAGATGAATTGGTGAATATGCAGTTAACTGCGGTTAGATCATTGCGCATTTTAAATGTGGAATCTGCAAAGGTAAGATTATAGAGTGTCAAAGAATTTGAAGAGGTAATGACTGCATTTTTTATGATGGTGTTTTGTGAACCTTCACCAATCATTGTCACATTATTGAATTCCGCATTGCTGTTGAAATTATATTCTCCATCATCCAAATGAAGAACTGAATTGGCTTTAACCCTATAGGGAGTCAATTTCTGGTATGGATTGTACATTGAGCCGTCTCCTTTATCATTGTCAAGTGATGCATCGAAATAATAATGATTGCTTAGCATATCCTCATTAACATCAGATGAAATGGTTTCATTACCGCTTGCCATTACTGTCTGATTTTCAACCGCAAAAGTGGCAGGTATGAGAATCAATGTAAAAAGCAAAATTGATGTTAATGTAATAAATTGCATTCTCTTCAAATAATTTACCTCCATTATACCAATTTAAACACTAAAAATTGGTTAAATGTATAGAATAATAGTATTTAAGTTTTTTATGATATAAATAGGTATTTAATTAAAAGATAAAAAAAGAAAAAATAGAGTTTAAATATTATTTTTTAACTGTAATTCTATTGGTGTTTTTAAGTTTTCCATATTTGGTGGTTATAGTGTATTTACCACGTTTTAAGTTCTTTATTTTAATGGTGGCGATACCTTTCTTGTTGGTTTTAGCCTTATAGATTTTACCTTTGATTTTGAATGTGATTTTCTTGTTTTTCAATGCTTTGCCGTTCTTGTTTAAAAGTTTGGCTGTGAACTTGAGAGTTTTACCCTTTTTGATTGATTTGTTTTTGGTTATCAGTGTTGGTTTGACAGTGATCTTGTTTGATACAGAGTATCCCTTATATGTTGCAGTTATTGTATATTTTCCTGATTTCAAATTTATTTTAAGTGAAGCATAACCTTTACTATCCGTTTTTAGATTGTAAACTTTTTTGTTGATGGTGAACTTGACCAATATTCCACTTATATAATTGCCATTGTCATCACAGACACGGACTTTATAATAAGGACATTTGCCGTAATATACTGACATGTCTCTGTTTTCAGTTATTCTTTTGACAACATCAATATTTTGAGATAGGATTTCATCGGTATCAGGGTTTTTAATATAAACATCATAATTACCATAATGGAGAGGTATAGTAAACTCAGCATTGCCTTTAATATCGGTTTTAACCGAATAGTCAACATTGTTAATTCTTATTGTAATTTGAGTGCTGTTTAAAGGATTTCCCTTTTTATCAAGTAGTGAAACTTCATATACTGAATTTAAGGCATATTTCTTAGTTGCCGGCAGACTGACTGATGATTTGACTGTGATTTTTGATGAGTTCACACATCCCACATACAACTCATCGCTTTCAAATGAAACATCAGCGCGAACGGAATTTGTTATACTGACAGATAAAACGGCAATCCCCTCATCATTGGTGAGATTATAATAGAATTCATTATTTAAATTGAACCTGACAGTCCTATTTGCGACAGGCTGGCCGAACTGGTCTTTAAGTTTAGCAATGAAGAAATCACCACTGTTGTAGATTGTTGTCATGTTTTCCACTTCAATATGAGTTCTTTTAACATTTACAAATAATGTGGTTGAATTTTCACCATCATAAAAGTCACTGTCAATTAAAGCATCAATTCTGTACTCACCGTAATCCATATCAGTCAGATTCAAAACATAAACCCCATTGAATGATTTAGCAGAACAATTATCATGATTAATATTAATTAAGAGTGTTTCATTTACTTTCTGTGAAAGAGTGAATGTGACATAAGCTCTGTTAAAGTCCTGAACGACACTGATTTCAACATTCAAAAGCACAGGAGATACATTAAACGTAGTGTTCAGATATGATGAATAGTAATTTGAAGAGTTAAAGAGTGCTGAAATATTGTTCAATCCAACAACGAATGGAATCAGCTTATCTGGAGAATATATATGACCATTGACTGTAAGTGTCAAATTGTCATTTCCTAAAATTCTGTTTAACTGATCATATACATTAACTGTAATGTTAAAGAGATTAAATGAATCATAGGAGATACCGGCAATATCTATCCTTGTTTTTGATGGAGTGATATTTATTTGAGAGGAGTTTTGTGATTTGACATGCAGGCCATCCCCTTCAAAGTAAACCTCCAATGTATAGTTTCCCACATCCAAATCAATATCCAAAAAGAGGTTGCCATCACCATCTGTGGTTTTCAGATAAGTTTCATTATTTAAAACTATTTTTACTTGAGTGCTGTTTAATTTTTGGCCTAACTCATCAAGCAAAATGATATTTAATCCTTCACCACTTTTATAGAAAGTGGTCAGATTATCGAGAATTACCTGAGTCCTTTTGACATTTACAAAGAAAGATGTTGAATTTGTGCAGTTATAAAACTCATTAACTACCTTAATGCTGATTTTATAATTACCATAGTCAAGGTCTGTTAAATTCAGGACGTATACACCATCAGTTGAGTTAACAGTAGTGTTAATGCAATTGATACTGATTAGGAGTGTCTCGTTTATCGGCTGTGAAATGTTAAAGGTGATGAATGCATTGTTGAAGTCCTGAGCAACTGTGACATTCACATCCAGATTCACCGGCAGCACTTTATAGGCGGTGATTGAATATGAGGAATAGTAATTTGGTGAGCTGAATGATGCTGAAATGTTATGGCAGCCAAGACCCAGAGATATTTGAAGAGAAGCTAATCCTCTATAAACCTCAACAGTATGGTTTTCACCGTCAATTGTGAATG
This sequence comes from uncultured Methanobrevibacter sp., assembly GCF_946408925.1. Classification (GTDB taxonomy): domain Archaea; phylum Methanobacteriota; class Methanobacteria; order Methanobacteriales; family Methanobacteriaceae; genus Methanocatella. Next base: position 12,456 of record NZ_CAMJUE010000009.1, on the reverse strand, counting down.
TGACATTGCCGTTTTTAACTGTATTGTTATCCTCATCAAAAAGACTTGCAACAATGTTAAACAAATCCAGACTGTCATATGTAACGTTGATGCTTTTAATGGTTGAATTTAATGTCTTGAACTGTGTAAATCCTTTAATGCAAGCCACTTGGGATGCATAATGGTGATTGAATGCATAAATGCTTGGATAGTAGTGCACCAAATCATACAGGTCATACCAGTGACTCCCAAAGTCGTAGCTTACAAATGACACATTGGGCATGTATGTGCATTTTGTAAGTGACATGTCCTCGGAAATTGGAAAAGCAACATCACCGTCAACCTTTATCTTGAACATTATCTCAAATAGATCTCCCTTAGCCAATGGAATCGGACTGTCCAGGTTGATGGTGTAATAGCCCGGAGCTGCGGTTCCGTTCTGTACGGTCTGCAGTCTGCTGTTGACATAGACGTTTATTTCCCATTGGGTGTTCTTGTTGAAATATGTTGAAACTGCAGATAAAAATTCGTTGTCTGTTGCATGATAAGCGTTTTCATACCAAACCTGATTGGAGGTAAACCAGAAATAATCGGTGACCCCTGAAATGTCATATTGGTAATTCCTGTCAAATCTTTGGGTATCGTTTAGAATGAAAGTGTATGAAGCATAGTTTCCAGGCCTTGCAAATGCCACATCATAATATGAAACATAGAAGTATCCATCACCATCAAACTTTTCAGGCCAATTTGGACCCCAACTGTTTTTAACAATCCAAGCACCTGCTTTGCCATTGACATTTAAAGTATCATCCCATCCGACAATGGCTACAGCATGATTTGTGGAAGAGTTACCTTCATAGCAATGATAAACAATATTCTTACCGCCGTATTTGTAAACATAAGAAATATTATAAAACATAGTAGTTGCAACGGCACCATATTTCAGTATGGCCTGCTTGATTGGATTGTTGTCTGTGAAATTATCCCTTTTTAAAAACAGCACGTTTTGAACATGCATCAGGCTTTTGAGCACCGGTGAGATGTGACTTAAATCATCGTATTTTTCATCATCCTCACTTACCGGTCCAAGCCAGCTTACAAGATAGCCCACAGGCATGTCATTGTCTCCACCATCATTTGGAGCCCTGATGTTGCGTCCATAATCTGAATAGTATGCCATCAGGTTTTTCATGTTCTCTTCAGACAAATCAAGAACCTCACCGGATGCCTTCAAGATACATGATTCAAGTGAAGCCATTGCCGCAAATGCCCAGCAGTTTCCGCCATCATACTGGTTTTTGACAGGTGTCACCCATCCGTAATCCCTTAAATCATATTTGTCAGCCATTGTTAAGTTATAGGTTTGATTGTAAATGTATAATGTATAGTTTCCATTGCCTATATCGAGATTAACCATTGTGGAATTGTATATATCATCATATAATTCCGCTGAATTATTGTTAAAATTGTTGCCTGAAAGATTTAGAGTGCTTTTCAAAAGACAATATATCGCACCGGCATAGCTTGTTGCGGAATTATTGATGAAATCATTATTTGTAATGTTTAAGACAGTCGCATCATCAATAAATACTGCCCCACCATTGCGTGCGGAGTTGCTGATGAATCTGGATGAATTCAGTGAAACGGAACCATAGACTGCATAAACTGCTCCCCCTTCATATCTTGCGGTGTTGTTTTCAAATAAGGAGTTTGAAATGTTCAAATCTGATCTTAGCGCAGTTATTGCAGGGCCGAATGTTGATGATGCATTTGCTATTGTCAAGTTATAAGCAATTAAGCTTGATGATAGAAGATATATTGCTCCTCCGGCATCATCTATTGATTTGACATTGAAAAAACGGGTATTGTTGATTATTGCCTTAAGTCTTGAATTTCCAACAATAGCCCCTCCGTAATTGAAGGCATAAACATTATGGAACAGTGAGTTGACAATTGTCAGATTTCCGCCGTTTGCATAGATTGCTCCGCCATATTGGGCGTGATTATCAAAAAATGTGCAGTTGTCGAGATAAATGTTTTTATTTGATGGCGCATAGATTGCCCCTCCAAAATCATTGTTTTTAACTGGTGTGGAAATCAGGTTATTGAATATGACATTGAATCCGTTCAAATCTCCTGCATTGCTGATTTTGAAGTTGGTCAGTGTGAGATTTTTAAAGTTTACAACACCATTGATTGTTAAAGCTGTTCCATTACCGTTGAGAACGGTTTTTTGGGGACTTTCACCATAAAATGAGATGTTTGAAAATTCCCTGCTTTCATTTAAAACATATTCACCCTTGGCCATGTGGATTGTTGAGTTGTCATTGACTCTTATTGAAGTAAAATTATTGAATGGTGTTTCCTTTTGACCATCCCCATCCTTGTCAGCGCCAATATCAAAATAGTAGTCAGTTGAGTTATTATCATCTGCAATTAATGTTTCACTATCCATAGCACAGCTGACCGGAACAACCAATAGGAATAACAATAGCGAAATAAATGCAATGAATTTAATGTTTTTCAAAATCCTGCCCCACAATCATTGTATTATATTATATATATTTAATTAATTATAATTAAATGCTCTTAAAAAAAGAATAATAATTATCCGCACATCACTGAATAAAAAAGATGCAGTTCAACAGGACATCCCAAATTGAAATAAGATTTTGAAATAATTGAAAAAAGAAATAGGCAAACTTAACAAACATCAAAAAATGCCAAAATAAAAATTTTTGAAAAAATTAAAAATGAGAATTTTAAAAGGAATAAAAAGAAAATAGAGGATAATTTAATAGTCAAATAGAAAAAATAAGTAAAATTATCAAATTAAGGATTTATTGACAAACCCCGTAAAAAAAAATAGTCAACATGATATATTAACCTAAACTATTTTAAATCGGATGGTGATAATATGTTTAAATTATATGGTTTCTTAACAAAAACTAGATAAGAATTAAATTAATCAAGTTTTAAAAAATAAGATAATGTCCTATTGCAGAGAAAAATCCCTGCAATATCCCGTATTAGACATTAATCATAAAACATTTTTTGCGTCTTAATAGAGGTTTACTTAAAAGTAAATCCCTTGTATAATTCTATTATTGAATAACATATATAAACTTAAATATTCCTGTCTAAAAATAACATTACATCCCCTTATTCTCCATTTAGAACAACATATCATTTCAAACTCAAAACTAATGTGGCATTACCTGAGCCTAAAACCTCTTTAAGCTGATTGGAATCAATATTTTCTATTTTGCCCAATTTTGTATAGCTCCATGAATGTGAACCGTAAAAGAGAGATATTTGATTTCCCTGATACAACACTATATCTCCAGGAGAAGTATTGATATTTTCATCAGTTGTCGGAAGTGATAAACCCAAATCACCAACTTTCTCAAAGCCCCCATATTCTGTTGCATTAACAGTGATGTTTCCTTTCTCCAATTCCTTAACCAGTTCCTGTGTTGCAGAATTATTCTCCAACTTCACATCAAATGCCACATCATTAATCTTTATTTTAATCATGCCGCCCATACTTTCATCTCCGCTAACTGCAGTGCAAGTTATTAAACTTAAAATAATTACAAGAATAATGCTTTTATACATCATATTTTCACCGATCATAATTCAAGAATATTTACATATGATTTTTTAATGAAATCAATTTCCTCATCCGTGTAAAAATCTCCTTCATGAGTATCCAATGAGAAAATAATTAATTCATAGAACACCTTATTTAATTTTCTTCCTTTTGAAGTTAAAACATATTCAGTTTCATGATTTTTAACATTTTTTTCAATTAAATCATTCTTTTCCATGGATTTAAGGCATCTTGTAAGGGATTTATTGTCCAGGTTTGGACGATTTTCCTGAAATTGCGTGAAATGTTTTTTTCCTAAAAACAAGTCTTTTAATATGTAAAATGTCCATTTGTTACTTATAGATTTAATGGCTTTGCCCACAACATTTCTTTCAAATTGATTCCCATACAATTTATCTTTTAAAACCATGATAATATTTTATTAATCATGTCTTTAATATTTTTAGTGGCAAAAATGTCACAATAAATATTTTTATTATGGAAAATATAACAAATATACTGTTCAAACCCTATAGGGTCTCAATTGTTCAAAACCGACACAATACCTAAAATCTGCATTACATGCAGCAGTGAAAAATAAAAAATTTGAATGCTGAGGTTTTTTGATGTTTGAAAATATAAGACGAGATTATCTAAAAGTTTTATTTATCTTTTTAATTGCAAGTTCTATTTTTGCAACCTCGCAATCAATCGTTACAACAGCTTTAGTGCCCATAATGGAAGATTTTCATGTCACTTCAATCATGGCGCAATGGGCATATTCAATATTTCTGCTCACATTAGGAGTTGTCATTCCTCTTAATGCATTCATTTCTCGAAGATTTAAAGCCAGAACTGTTTATCTGTTCAGTGTGGTCACTTTTATACTGGGGTCATTATTGTGTTGCTTTTCCTGGAGTATCATTAGCCTAATTATGGGTAGGATTTTACAGGCTATTGCCTATGGAATTATAATGCCTTATACACAAATACTTCTTTTAAAAATAACTCCCGAAGACCAATGGCAAATGTTTATGGGAATTTATGGAATTTCGATTGCATTCACTCCCGTGTTGGGAATGATACTGGGGGGATATATAATTGATTTCTATGGGTGGAAAAACATATTTTCAGTATTCATAATATTGTCATTCATGACATTGATTTTAGGATTATTATTTGTTAAAATAGACTTCGGCTGTGAAGACTATCCTTTAGACATTTTCTCTGCAATTTTATCATTTATAGGTTGTTTTGGCGTGATTTTCGGATTTACAAATATTTCACAGTATTCTCTGATGAGCATTTATGTACTGATGCCGATTATTACCGGTGCAATTTGCCTAATCCTATTTTTCAAAAGGCAAAATAAACTTGAAAAACCATTGATTAACATGAATATTCTTAAAAATAGATATTTTGCAATAGGAATACTGGTTTTGGTAATCGGGTATTTCATGTACAACGGATGTACAGCACTGATTCCAATTTTTGTTCAGGGAATTGCAGGCCATGATGCAATAACAACCTCCCTAATTGTTTTTCCGGGAGGAGTTGCATTAATCATATTCAATTTTGTCGGACCACTTCTGGCAACCCGATTCAGCATAAAAACTCCAATTATCCTCGGTTGTGCCGGATTGATGATTGGCCACATATTCATGATATTTTTTACCAGAGATTCATCAGTTATTTTTCTTGCCGCCTCACAATTCATTCGTTATGTAGGTTTTGGGTTGTTGTTTATTCCAATTTCAACTTGGGCAATATCAATGGTTTCAAACAATAGTGAAGATGCATCTACAGTCTATAATACCTCACGGGAAATTGCAGGTTCAATCGGCTCTTCCGTTCTTGTTGTAATCACTTCCGCTTTGGCAGGTGGGGAAGTTGGACAAAATTTAGTTTCCGAAGTTGCATTTAGCCAAACTTCATTGATATTGGTTGTTTTAACTGCTGCAATATTCATCATGTCAATAATTTTCATTAAAGAGAAAGAAGACATTAATTAAATTATTGGCAAGTACCCTCACTAAATAATTCCAAGAATATTTAGTGTTCTTATTTATTTTTAATTAATTAAATTATTATCACATATAAACTGATATTAATATACCAATTGATTTGACATAAAAACAGATTTTTTCCAACATTTCCCACACTATAAGTGCATCGATTCTTACTTTAACGATTAAATATTTGTATAGTTACATTCATAGTAGTTAAAATATTAATCATTTGTGATAGACGGAGAATGTGCATATAAAAATAGGTTTGTTCCTGATGATTACTCTCTATGAATTTGTAAAAAAAAGAAATTTGTAGGTGCGTGTTGCACCTACTTTTTAACTTTCACTTTTACTTTCTTGGTAATTTTACCATATGTTGCACTATATGTTACCTTTTTGCCCTTTTTGAGTTTTTTGAGAACTGATTTTTTAACAGTGATCTTAGCAACACCTTTAGCATTAGTTCTAGCCTTATAGGTTTTCTTATTAAACTTAAATTTAATAATCTTACCTTTAACCGCCTTACCATTTACTTTAAGTGTTGCCTGAATAGTTAATTTCTTAGCAGATCTCTTAACAGTAACCTTTTTAAGTGTTAAAGTTGTTTTCACAGGTTTAGTTGGGACTGCTGGTTTAACTGGGTTAACCGGATTAACTGGTTTTGAAGGGTTACTGACCTTTAAACTTCCGGATGATGTGAAAGGGGAATATCTACCATCACCGGAGTATGAAATAACATAATCATACTCACCATCAACCAATTCAGGAAGTTTAACACTAGTCTTACCCTCTGCTACATCAAAGACATAATTCTTGCCATTAATTGTTAATGTAACATTACCAGTAGCATCATCAGACAACAGAATTGTAAATGCCCCATTGCTTGAAAGACCATCCAAGGATGGAATGATGACATTAGGTTTAGCAGGGCTAACCACGAAACTATTGCTTTCAATAGTTACTTCCCTGTAATTCAAATCACCCGGATAGATTAATGTAGCAGTATAACTTCCAGAATCCATTTCAAGAGCAATTGTTGTATTTCCCTGACCTTCAACGACCTTCACTGAATAATCAACACTTCCAATTATCACAGTAACTGTTCCGTTAAATTTATTGCCCATTTTAATTTCATTTACTGTTATTTCAACAGATTCTCCGCTAACCGCATCAGGAACATAAATTTCAAATTCAGGTGTTGTCATTACCTCATTTGAATCATCCAATACCACACCTTCAATGGAATCGTCAATGAATTTGGAATCTTCAATATTGACATTGGCCGGAGGCATGCCCTCATGATTTGCAGATATTACTGCACTACCATTATTTGCACCATTACTTTGGAATGTAGTATTTTTTATTGTTGCATTAGCATATAAGTTAACTATCGCTCCACCAGCAGACTGATTTCCGGATGCAACATTGCCTGAAAATGTGGAGTTATCTACCATCAATCCACCCATTGCAGATAAAATTGCACCTCCCTCTGCAACTGAAGTCGCTGTTGCAGTGTTATTGGTAAATGTAGTGTTTATCACATATAACTTATTCTGATTATAAATTGCTCCCGCTGTTGCAAAATCAGTTCCTATTGCCCTGTTGAATGTTAAAGTTGAATCCCTCACATGTGTTTCACCAACATTATAGATTGCTCCACCAAAAGCTGAACGACCGTTTACAGTATTGTATGATAAATCACAGGCAATTATTCTCAAAATACCCTCTTTATCATTATATATGGCTCCGCCATAAGCGTTAGATGATTTGTTTGCCAAATTATTTCTTAAAATTGAATCGGTCATTGTCAAAAGATGAGTGCTATATATTGCGCCACCCTCATTTGCCATATTGTTTTCAAACCTGGAGCCTGTTAATGATACGACACCTACATTAAATATCGCACCGCCCTCACCATATGCATGATTGCCTTTAAATGTGGAGCCAGTTACTTTCAAAAATGAATCATTAGGAATCAATGCACCTAAAATGGATTCATCTTGTGATGATCCAAGAACATCATTTGCTAAAGGATTTGGAGCCGTAGGCACTGTGTTGTCCACATCAACATATATCGCACCACCAGAAAATGCGGAGTTATTGATAAATGTTGATTCAGTTATTTCAAAATTGCCACTTAAAATATAAATCGCTCCACCATAACTCTCCCCATTTTCATAAGCAGAGTTATTTACGAAATTGGCATTATGCATAGTAACATCACCTGAACTAAAGATTGCTCCGCCAAGAGGTACAAAATCTACAAATACAAAGTTATTAGTCAAATTAGAATCTAAAACAGTTAAAACACCACGATTATGAATAGATCCACCCATATTTGCATTGTTTTTATTAAATAAAGACTTATCTATTGCTATAGCATTGCCATTTCCAATACGGATTGCACCACCAATCTCCCGCGCAGTATTGCTGTCAAATATTGAATCATTCACTGTTAAAACAAGAGCATTACTCTTTGATTCGGCATGAAGATATTCATTATTATTTGCCTGTGCATTGAGAATGAAGAGGTTCTTTGAAGGGTTTGCAGAGCCCATAATTTCATTAAATTCGCTAACATCTATTGCACCACCACAGTGATCTGCAGAGTTATTGTTAAACTTTGAAGCAGTAATTGAAAAATCACCACTCAATATACTAATTGCTCCACCATACCTTGCACTGTTATTTATGAAAATGGCATTGTCCATAACAGCATTACCATCAAAATTAAGTATTGCACCACCACGATTTGCACGGTTGCCTGTGAATGTAGAGTTAATTACAGTTAAATATGATTTATCATTAACTATTGCACCCCCAGCATTTGCATTGTTTAAACTGAAAATAGATCCGATTATTGTCACATAGCCGTGATAACTGTATATTGCACCACCGTCACCATAAGCAGTGTTATTGCAGAAAGTGGAGTTAATGACAGTCAAATTGCCCTCATTAGATATTGCTCCACCATGGTCATACCCATTACCATTTATGATAATCAGATTTTTGACCGTTGCCTTCGCACCGGAATTAATATTCAAGAAATTTGCCTCATAATCACAGTCAATAGTGTGACCTTTACCATCAATGATTAACTCATTTTCATCCAAAAGATCATAATACTCATCAATGAAGTCAAAATCATCATCGTCATCATAAATATAATCCCGATTCAATATTACATCATTATGGTCAATCATACCTTCAATAAATAAAGCATACAGATTAGCAAATGAATTTATAGACAATGAAAATCCAACATCTTCATAATCTACCGCAGAATATTCATCATTTCCAATGAAAGTGATGTCGGCATAATAATCTCCAGAAGCCATAATTGAAGTAATTACATCGGTTTTACCTGTACCATTAACCACATGAACAACAAAATCTTCACCACCAATAGTCAAAGTGACATCACCATTGAATCTTTTACCCTCTCTTTCAAATACCCGAATTCTTAAAGAGGAATCGAAAACCGGCATTAATCCAAATCTTGGAGGAACAATAAATGTATTTGAATCATCCACAGGGAATCCCTTCACATAATTGTTGAAAATTTCATTATTCCTGAAAACAACATTTTCACTGTTTCCAGTGCAAACAGCAACATAATCTTCAGCAGCATTGTTTCTTATTCTAGAACCAGTTATTGTCAAAGCGCCCTGACCATTATGGACAGCTCCACCATAACCGCCATTCGCTATGTTATTGTCCAAGGTAGAGTTATAGATTGATAACTTGTTTCTATTGCTATAAATCGCTCCACCCTCCTTTCTTGCAAAATTGCTGCTTAATGTGGAATTGAATATTTCCAGACCGCCATCATATATATAAATCGCTCCACCACACTCATTTACACGATTGTCCATAAATGTGGAGTTGATGACACTTAAAATACCATCGTTTACATAAACTGCTCCACCACCATAAATTGCAAAATTATTCAGCAAAACAGACTTAATTATAGTTAAATTACTTCCATCAACAAAAACAGCACCCCCATAATTAGCAGAGTTATTAGTAAAATTACAATTTACAGCTATACCAGAAGATCTTTTTTCAAAATGAACAGCACCCCCGTAACCGGAGTTTCCAACTGCTTGGTTCTTAGTAAAACAACAATCAGTCACACTACCATTAATGTAAAAGTAAACTGCACCACCATAACATGCTTTGTTGTTAGTGAAATTACAATCTGACACCGTACCATTAATAAAGTAAATAGCACCACCACTACCTGACTTTCCAACATTATTATTAAAGTTACAGTTAGTCAAAATACCCTTACCCATAAATACCACTGCCCCACCACTAGATGTTGCAATGTTATCTTTGAAATTACAATTTATCACATTACCATTACCATTAAAGTAAATCGCACCACCATCACTAGCATGTGCATTTTTAAGTGTTAAATTTTCAATTATTGTGTCCTCTGCTTGAACATTGAATATTCTTGCCTGTCCTTTAGCATCAATTGTACTTCCATTACCTCTGATTGTTACCTGTCTATTAATCACTATACCATTTACGAAAGCAGCATCATAATCAGAATCAAAATAATAATCATGAGATAATTCAATCATAGGATTATCATTGCCTTTGATTGTATAATCCAAAAACCAAAATGTATGCTCAGGAGCAGCAACTGTTAATGTCCTGTTGATTGGTTGGAATTCAGGATATTCAGTATCAAAAATAGCATAATAATATCCAACAGGCAAATTTGGAATCCATCCTTCGCCACTCAAACAGTTATAATTACCAACCAAAATACCCTTATCTTTAGAGTATACTCTTATTGCGATATTTCTATTGGTTATAGGAATACTTGAGAGGTTTGTTCTTAAATCAAATGTTAATTTCTCACCAGAACCATAAAACGTTGTGAAATTATCCACATTAAGTGTAGGTGAACGAATAACTGTATTGATACTTGTTGTATCAGAAGATGTTTTAAAAATACAAGTATCCGCAGTAATAGACCCCTGGCTAAAAATAGCACCACCCTGTTGGTTTGCAGTGTTATCAGCAAAATTACAATTTTCAACACTACCAGAAGTCATGTAGATAGCACCACCAGAATATGATGCAGAGTTATAAGTAAAATTACAATTTACAACACTACCCGAATACATCAAGACAGCACCTCCATGGTATGCGGAGTTTTCAGTAAAAGTACAATCTGACACAACACCATTAAAGTAGAAGTAAACTGCACCAGCATAAGTTGTTGCTTTGTTGTTAGTGAAATTACAATCTGACACAGCACCTGAACTACTAAAGTAAATTGCTCCACCCGCTCCACCATAATTAGCATTTTTTATGGTTAGATTTTTAATAGTTACATCAGATGTAGTTACATAAAATGCTCTATGACCTGATTGGGCCATGTCAATAACTGCACCGTTACCATTAATTACACCAGAAGTACTGATTTCGATGGTGTCACCATCATCATTATAAGTGTAAGTGCCTTTAGTTAAGTTAATATTTCCTCCTGAGCCGATTTGTTCTCTTAAGTCAGAGTAAGTTAATTGATCAGCAGTTAATATTTCCGAATCGATTTCAGAGCTTAAAGTTTCATCATTTTCATCTACTACCAATGTAGGATTTTCTTCATCTGTCTGCAGATTAACTTCAATACTTTCCCCATTAACAGATGCCTCCAGTTGACCAGTATCCTCATTGGCCACAGGAACATCTATTTCACTTGCAAATACGCCAGATAAACTGAACAGAAAAATAGCAAGCATAAGTATAATCATGCTTTTCTTGTATTTCATAGTTACTCATTCTCCCCGTTATTGTAATAAATATTTTTCAAGAATTTTGTTTTATTCTAGACAAACAATCTATAAGGCTGTTTTCCGGTTTAAAACATTCAATTCTTGCTTAAAAGTCTATCAACAAAGATATATATATATAACGAAAATGAAGAATGCTGGGCATATAAACTGATATTTATAAACTTATCAACTTCACAATGAAAAATGAACCATCAAACCAAAAACAAAATTAAAATAATTATTTTTAAAAATAAAAGAATCCAAACACTTAGAAGTATAATAATAAGAATGGGTCGGTGCCCAATATATTCAAATTAATTATGAAAATGTTTATATACATCCAAATACTTACATATTAAATTAAAGATTAGAAGGTAAAAGCCATTATTTTGGTTTAGCCTGCATGTCATTGTCACCGCTGGTGGCGATTTTCCATGAAATCTTATTTCATAGGCCAATTAGTTGGCTGCAGGTTCTTCAGTCTTCATATTTTCTAGTTTAATATTCTTAAAAACTTCAATTACCTTCTTATTTAGAATTAAATCAATAAGATCAGAATTATTATGTTCTAAACTTTGAAAGATTGACCATACCAGCAAATCCACTATTTGTAATCCTTTTTCTTTAATGGAATTTGCATGAGTTATATTAATTGGATATAATATACCTATTGATTTGACAACACTAAAAGAATGATAAATTCATAATCCGGTTGATGATTAAGATATTTTTTGGTTGATGATTAATTTTTTTAAATTCCTTAAATTACTTATTTTATGATTTAAAGCATTTTTATGGAAAATAAAAAAATGGTGTTGGTTGATGATTGTGGTTGATGATTAATGTTTTAATCAAAAATTTATCTTAAATTATATTCTGTATTTCTACCTTTTCCAGTGCTTTTAATTAATTCTTTATTTTTTAATTTTCTAATAATTTTATAACTGGCCTGAGGGGAAATGTTTAACATCTCTTGAATATCCTTATTTTGAATATGCTTTTTTTCTTCAAGAAGAGTCAATACAGAAATTTCATTTGGGGTTAATTCAATAGTATTGTCATATTTTGATGTGATTTGATC
>NZ_CAMJUE010000008.1 GCF_946408925.1 uncultured Methanobrevibacter sp. | reverse complement strand
ACAAAACATATTTGGAACCTGGAAACTCAAATTCTTTTTTAACTTTTTTTAATTCATCAACAATGTCCAATTTTTGAGGACATTTTCTCAAACACCTGCTGCAGCCATTACATTTACCTGCATTGCCTGAACTTCCCATAATTCCCCCAACATACTGGTAATAATCCATTAAAGCAGGATTGAAAAAACCTTTATGGTTAAATAAGTATTTCTCATTGTATATTTTCAGACATTCAGGAATATTGACCCCCTGAGGACATGGCATACAATAACCGCATGTAGAACAGTTAATCTTTAGGGAATTTCTCATCACCCTTTTTACAAGTTCAACAGTTTCCAGCTCTTCAAAACTCATAGACATAGGAGTGGTTTTATCAGCCACCTCCAAATTTTCATTTAACTGTTCTAATGAATTCATACCGGATAAAACACAGGTGATATTTCTGTTATTCAAAACCCATTGAAATGCCCATTGGGCATTGCTTTTATTAGGGTCTGCATTTTTAAATATCTCTTCAACCTCATCAGGCATTTTACCTGCAAGAATACCTCCCTTTAACGGTTCCATAACAAAAACACCCATTCCCTTTGAAGCGGCATATTCAATTCCTTCCACACTGGCCTGAACATTTTCATCAAAGTAATTGTATTGAACCATGACAACGTCCCAGTCATAGCCATCAATTAAAATTGGAAATTCCTCTTTGGGACCATGATAGGAAAACCCGATGTGTTTAATTTTTCCCTCATTTTTAGCTTTATTGATAAATTTAATCAAATCACGTTTAAGCAATCTGTTCATAGTCTTCAAATCAACGGCATGAATCAAATAATAATCAATTGAATCCCTTTGAAGACGGTTAAGCTGCTCATTAAGGAACTTCTCCATATCCTCATATTTTCTAACATTGATGGCAGGCAATTTAGTGCATAGTTTAACCTTATTCCTATACTCTCCTTGAAGGATTTCACCTAAAAAGGATTCGCTGTCACCATAAAGATAAGCCGTATCAATAAAGTTAACACCATTATCAATTGCATGATAAATCAGTTCAGTTGCCTTTTCACGGTCGACTTTACCATTTTTTAATGGTAGTCTCATTGCTCCAAAACCCAATGGAGATATTTCATCCCCCGTTTTTGGAATTAGTCTGTATTGCATATTATCATCCTGTCATTCTAATAAGTTTATCTTTTGTAATTTTTAATAAGACTCCAACACCATGAGTGACGGGACATTTGATTGATGAGTTTTTAACATCATATCTAACAGTAATCGGAACTTCAAAATATGAACAGAAAATGGATGTTCATATAAATCATTATAAATGAAAATTGGAATAAATCCGCTACTTCTGGACCAGAATTCTTTGAGTTTATGTCTATGCTTCCCTAATCATTTCTTTCATATATTCAATTAAATCATCTTTTGATTCAGGATCATCCATTGCAAATTCTATGGATGTCTTTAACCATTCAAACCTATTTCCGATATCATATGTTTTTCCTTCAAAGGTTACACCGTATATTGCATCCAGTTTCTGAAGTGCATCGGTCAGTTGGATTTCTCCACCTACACCAGGTACAGTTTCATCAATTTTATCAAAAATGTCGGGTGTTAAAACATAACGGCCCATTATAGCAAGGTTAGATGGTGCTTGGTGAGCTAACGGTTTTTCAACAAGCTTTTCAATATTGTATACATTGTTTTCCACTTCAGTTCCTTTGATAATACCGTATCTTTCGACTTTTTCTTTTGGCACGGCCTCAAGGGAAATTGCTGAAGCATTGTATTTTTCATAAACATCAACCAACTGTTTTGTGCATGGGGTCGGACCTTTAGTAATGGAATCTCCTAAAAGCACCGCAAAAGGCTCTCCACCAACATGCTTTTTGGCACAGTAAATCGCATCCCCAAGACCTTTCTGTTCCTTTTGTCTTACATAACAGATATCGGCCAGATCAGTTATTGCACGGACTTGCTTTAAGCGGTCATCTTTTCCTGCACTTTGCAGGGTCTGTTCAAGTTCAAAGGATTTGTCGAAATGGTCTTCAATAGATCTCTTATTCCTACCGGTTACAATTAAAATATCATCAATGCCTGAAGCCACCGCTTCCTCAATAACATATTGAATTGTTGGCTTGTCATAGACAGGCAACATTTCTTTTGGTTGCGCTTTAGTGGCAGGTAAAAATCTTGTTCCAAAACCTGCCGCCGGAATTACAGCTTTCATAATTTATCACCATTTAAAGTTTATATTAATATAATTTTTAACCTAAATATTATAAATAAGTTGGCAATGAAAAAAAGAAGATAATTATAGTTATTTTTTAACTATAATCTTATTGGTATTTGTTAAGCCATTATATGATGTTTTAATTGTATATTTACCTGCTTTAAGATTTTTAGGTATTTTGAATGCAATCATTCCATTGTTATTGGTTTTTAATTTGTAGATTTTTCCCTTGAATTTAATCTTGACAATTTGTTTTTTATAAGGATTTCCTTTAGAGTTTAAAACCTTGACCTTGAATTTGGCTGATTTTTTAACCTTTTTGGATAGGTTTTTAGTGACTAGTGTTGTCTTGACAGTTATCTTGTTTTTTACGATGACATCTCCATACTGTGAAAATACAGCATATTTGCCCGGCTTTTGTTTAACCGCCAATACCGCATAACCATCACTGTCAGTTATGGCAGAATATTCATGATTGCCGATGGAGAATGTGACATCCTGATATCTTGCAGGCATGCCGTTTTTATCGAAAACCTGAATCTTGAATTTATCCTTGGATTTATAGTAAATCTTTAAATCCTTTGAAATGATTTTTGGAGAGGATGTTGGAATTGACTGAACGAGAATAAATGAATCATCGATTGCTAAATTTTCAAAGGAAATATTATTATTTTTGGAAACATACCACTTGTTTACATTATCATATTTTGAGAACTGATTAGGATTGGATATATTATCTCCCCAATAGTTAAAATTCGCATTTAAATCATCACAATGCCCTCTTACAGCATCTCTGCCATCAGAAGAAAGTAAAATTGAATCTTTTATTGTTCCTTTTGCTCCACCCCAGTAAATTCCTTTATCAAATATTCCGTCATTGAGAAATTTGGAATAAGATATTAAACCGTTATCCCCTCTCCATTCAACGGCAGAACCTACCCATGCTCCATTATCGAGAAATGTGGAATCAGTGATTTTACCATTGTTTCCTCTCCAGCAGATAGCTCCTCCCCCATCGGGATATCCGACATGATTATCCTTAAAAATACATTTTTCCACATGTCCATTGTCTCCTCTCCAAGTTATGGCACCTCCCTCATTTATGCGAGCACCCATTGGTCTTGAACGTATGACATGTGTTATCATGCCGTCCTCTGAAACGATTGTTTCCTCTTTGTCAAAGGGATCATCCTCAATGCCGCTTCCAGTATTGTTTGTAAAGTTGCAGCATTCTATTTTTCCATCATTTCCACTCCAGTATATTGCACCTCCTCCAACATCAGAGGTGAAATAATTGCCCAAGGTATTTCCATTTACAAAGTTGATGTTTCTTAAAACTACATTATCTGCAGTAATGTTGAATATTCTGGAAGAATGATTGGCATCAATGGTGTGACCTGCTCCGTCAATGGTTATCGGCTTTGAAATGACTATTCCATGGATGTCCTCATCAACATATGTATAATCCCCATTTAATGTCAATGTCTGATTTTCAGGAGTGTCATTAATCATTCTGGACAAATGAGAAAATGTATTGACCTGTGCATCATCATAATCATCTGTTAGATTGCTGTCAATCGAATCAGCTGCACTAACCGATGCAACAAAAAATAATCCCATTATAAAAATCAATATTAACACTAATTTCTTCATGTTAATCTGTTTGTAAAAAAAGTCATATATAACTTATCAAATGATGAAATTTATATAAATGGTGCGGGGGACGGGACTTGAACCCGCGAAGGGACTGACCCACTAGGCCCTCAACCTAGCGCCTTTGACCGCTCGACCACCCCCGCATAAAACAAAAGTAGTTATTAATGAATATATTTTTCAATGTATATATAGTTAACTGTTTTTAGTATAATTTTATAGTAACTTCCATGACATTTTCATTTTTTAAATCTTCTATCAAATTTTCATCAAGATCCCTTGCAGCCTTATCTGCCTTTATCATCAGTGTACGTGAGCAGGTAAAATCACTGGTCCGGCATACAATATCAGTCGGATGAGTCAAGGCCAAATCCTCATGGCCAAAACCATTAATTTCATCATGACCATTTTCCGTATCCAAGATTACCTTGATTTTTGTGTTGGAATTGGCAATCTTGTCCTTGAACTCCTCAGGAAAGTCCAGCATTGATTTGTCAGCGGAAGTTCCCACAATGCAGTCTGCAGTCGGGCCAATTTCAACATCCTTTGTAAGTTCAAATGTGGATTTGTGTTGGGATGTCACATTCCTATGGCCCTTTGTTTTGAGTTTGAAAATCATGAATAAATTTTAGTTTATAAAGCATAATAAAAGTTTTGAAAAAAACAATTATTTTGTCACTTTAATTATTTTCATAATTTTATTTTTACCCCATTTGACTTTAATTTTATGCTTACCTATTTTTAACTTTAAATTAATTTTTATTGACGCAAAACCTTTTTTATTTGTTTTAGATTTATATGTTTTACCTTTAAATTTAAAAATAATCTTTTTACCCTTCAATGCTTTACCTTTAGAATTTACTAATTTAGCTTTGAATTTAAAAATTTTACCTTTTTTAACAATAATATTGTTAGCAGTTAAAACAGGCTTAATAATAACCTTATTAGTAACAGTAAATCCATTGTAAGAAGTTGTAATGGTATATGTTTTTGGTTCCATATTAACTTTTAAATTGATATAACCTAATTTGTCTGTTTGGACATTGTAAGTTTTGCCATTGATTTTTACAACAGCACCCACACCTTCACCAACAGGATTGCCATTACCGTCAAACAATCTAGCAGTGAATTTCTTATTAGCACCGTAATAAAAAGTCAAATCTTTATTTTCCATAATGTACTGGAATATATAAATTGTATTAAATGCTTTTTCACCAGATACAGGATTAAAAGCAGTTATGGTATATTTTCCGGGTTTAATGTTAATATTAATCCTTGCAACACCATTTGGAGCGGTGACAAACTGGTAGTCTTTGCCGGAAATTGTAAATGTTACTGGAGTATTTGCTAGTGCTTTGCCATTGCAGTCTGTAAAAATTGCAAAATATTGACCTCCAGTCCCATAGACCTTTGTTAAATCAAAAGACCTTATGGTAGATAAAACTTCAATATTTACTGTCTCTTCTGCACCATAATATTTGTCTGTTTGATTAAACTTAATTACAGCCGTGTAAACTCCAATAGGATAATCAATATCCAATCTCGCAACACCTTCACTATCAGTAATTAAATCAAATGTATTATTATTGATTAACACTTGAATGGATGCATCTGAAATACTTTTTCCATTCAAATCAGATAAAATAATGTTAAATTGCTCATTACTTCCAACATACTTTGTGAAATTGCCTACAATCAAATTGACATTAAAATATGAATCGATTACATTAAAACTTCCATTGGCGGAACTTCCAGAATATTTTTCATTTCCTTTAAAAACCGCTGAGAACGTATATTTTCCAATTGGAAGTTTACCGATTACTAAAGAACCTATACCTCTTCTAATATTCACATCATATTGTTTAGAATCCAATGTCAAAGTAACTTTATCAGTTATTCCAATTCCACGGTCATTAAATAAACGGATGTTTACAACAACCCTTTCATTGTTTGTTGCATCATCAATAGTCACACCTAAAAGTGATCTATACTGAGTTACATTTAGAATAAATGTAGCATTTGACGGATTATAATTTTTATCACCAAAATACTGTGCAAAAACAGTATACTGACCATATTCCAATGGTGAAATATACCAGTTACTTTTTGAGTTTGATATCGTTTTATTTCTTGGTGAATAATAATCCTTCATTGAAAAACTTATTACCCCAGTTGCATTTTGACTCAAATCTGCATAAATTCTAATATTTTGGTCGAGATAAACTTCTTTTGCATATAAGTTAATATGTGAATTCGCTTTATTGATGCTGAAATTAGCATTTGTTACAGTGTCAAAGTAATTGTCATCTCCCGAATAATTTGCACAGATTGTGTAATTGCCAACATTTAAACCATTAAACATCCAAACTGCCGTACCATTGTTAATTTTAGCATTGAAACTAATCGAATCGATTGTGAATATTATTTCGCCAGTGGCATTTTTGTCAAGTTTTGCCATTACATTTATCATATCCCCATACACAACATCATCAATTAATAATTCAAGAGTCGCATTTAAACTTCTAATTGAAAATTGTGTGTTGAAAATACCCTCATTAAAATTAACATCACCAGAATAACTAATTGTTAAATTATGTTTACCTTTATCCAAATTATCCAACTTTAAAACTACATAATCCTTTTCAAGGGACTTTTCATATTTAAATGTGTCAACAAAAAAAGTAATATTTCCTGTGATTGAAGTTGGAAGAGTTAATGTGATAGCTGTTTGACTTCCAAAATTCAAACCTGAATACGAAACATCAAATGTGAAATTAGCTTTATTGACTTTAAAGGATTTTTTCACTGATGATGAATTGAACAGGTCATTTGTATAAAATGCCTCAACATCCCATTGTCCTGCATTTAAATTACTTATATTCCATATTGCAGTGTTGTTTTTAATTTCAATTAACTTAGTAATACCGTTTGACAATGTGAAGTTAACAAAGCCGGAAATGTTCCTTTCAAAGCTCACCTCAACAACCTCATCATCCAAATAAGAAATATTTTGAGCAAACAAATTGAATTTGATCTTTTCAACAAAAATATTATTGACAATAGTGGAATTTTCATAGGTTGCAACGATTGTATAATTACCTTCATTTAAGTTAAATGTTAAATTTGCAATACCGTAATTGTTTGTTGTTACATTATATGTTTTTCCTAAAAATTTGATAATTATATTCTTATTAGGCACGGCAAAACCGTTTTCTTCACATAATATTACCGAATAAGTGAAATTATTAAATTCATAGCAGGTTATATTCTCTGCGATTAAAAATGGATTTATAGGTTCACCTATTGATGTATTCCATGTCGAACCATCATAGTTATTATCTCCGCCATAGAATACATAAATATAATTGCTTCCCTTTGAAAATTCAACATTGAAAGTGGCCTGACCCCTAAATAAGCTTGCAACATAATGTTTATTGTTAATGAACAAATCAACAATACCGCTGCATTTTGTTTGGTTTGTCTTGACTGTCACTGTTCCAGTAAGATTATTTTTTTCAATTGATACATTTAAGCTTGATTTTCCTCTTGTTACAACAAAATATGATGATGAATTGGTTTTATTGAACCTATTGTTTCCTTTAAAAAAAACATTAACTTTATAGGTCCCATTTGTCAGACTATATATTTTAAATGTATTAATTTTATTTTTTAACAAAACAGTGGTATTTACACCATTGATTGATAAAATTACTTCTGAATTGAAGTTTTCTGTTGAAACTTCGATGGTTATGATTTCATCATCCCCTGATGTAATGTTTTGACAGTAGACATTTATGCTTGCATGAGCCTTAACCACATTAAATATCACACTATCCCGTGCAGATTCATAATAATCATTCTCTGGATAAATTATTGTAACATTATACTGTCCTTCTTCAAGATAATCTAAATTCAATGTGGTGTTTCCATTATTTAAATAGATTTCCTGTTTAAATATTCCATTAACATATAGTGATGCAACGCTAGATGATGCATATTTTAAAACTACATTCAATTTCAAAGTATCGTTTGTTTTAATATCATCGACATTGCTTATTATGAGTTGAGATTTAGTTTTATTTACTGAAAATGTTGTTTGATTAAATGCCCTATTATGATCTGAATCACCATTATAAATTAGTGTTACTTTGTAATTTTTAGGGTCTAAATTAGAAAAGCTGATACTGCCCATACCATCATCTACATCAACAACCTTATTTTCATCATTTATCTGCAAATTAATTTTTCCAGAAAGAGGATTGCCGTCTTCATCTTTTAAAGTAATGTTTAAAGTAATCATTTCCTCATAATAAAAACTATTCTTATCTATAAAGACATCCATATAAGTATTAATTTTTCCAACATCAATTACTGCCCTGCTTTCAATGGAATTGAGATTACTTCTAACAACATGTGACCCTTTAACTGAAGTATTGTTAAAATTAAAAGCAATTGATTCATTGGTCATGAACTTTTTACTGATTTCATTTCCCCCCACAAAAGTTGAAACAACCACCTCAAAAGCAGGAACGAGACTGTTTGATATGACCTCACCATTAGTTGAAACCCAGCTATGAGAAATATTAATTTTTTCATTAATCTTTAAAGAGGAATATTGGGGAGTTAACTGAGAGGTTATCCATGAATTAATACAATCAAAATTTATTTTATCAAATGAAAAAGGATCATCATTAGTATTCCACCAGTTATCATCTACATTAATAGTACCTCCAGCATTCAAATAAATGTCCGTGGCGATTCCGTTAAATCCAACATTATCAATAAAAGCATTGTATGTTAAATCCAAATTTCCAATGTTATACACCATAGGAGAACCAGTGAATTCAGTGAAGGGTTGTTTATAAACTGCAGAATTGTTTTTAAAAATATTGCTGCGAGCAATTAGATTTCCTGAATTAAATATGGCACCATAAATATAGGTAAAATCAGTAGGTTCAATAATATTATTTTCAATTATAGAATTTAAAATTGTGCAATTTCCAGCATTATAAATTGCAGAACCTTTTGAATTTTCTCCCAAGGAAGATTTTGCAATAGTGCTTTTATCCATTATCAATTCTCCGTCATTATAAATTGCACCACCATAGCACATTAAATATCCACTGGATTCGATGAATTTAGAATTATTTATTACTAAACGTGCCTTGTTATAAATTGATCCCCCATATCCAAAAATCTCTGAATTAGAAGAAATGGCATTAGAATAAAAATCAGTGTTTAAAATGGTCAAATCACCGCAATTACTAATTGCACCACCATATACAAATTCACCTATGCTGTTGAATCCTGCCAGATTATATTGAAAATAACAATTATCTAAAGTAACTCTTGCATCCTTAATATCCAATGCAGATCCATAAATTCCCTCAATATCATAACCATCCAATATCTCCATATCAGAATTATGCTTATATGCATTAACAAAATTTATATTTTTAAAAGCTACGGATACATTATCAGTGACAATAAAAAGATAATTAGAAAAATCACCGTCAAAAGTAGTGTTTTTACCGCCCTGAATTGTGATAGATTTATCAATTATTATTTTTGTGTTGTCCTCTCCCCCATATACACCATCGGACAAAATGATTGTATCATTATCCTTTGCAATTTCTAATGCTTTTGCAAAGTTTTTAATAGATTCGTCTTCTGATTTTCCATTATTTGCATCATCACCTTCATTTATATCAACATAAATATCAGCTGAAAGAACATTATTGTCTTCAATGCCCAATACATCAGTTTTGTTCAAGTCTGTCGCATTAACGGCAGACACCATCAATATTAACGACAATAGAAACAATATAAAAATTATTTTATTAATTTTCAAATAAACACCACATAAAATTAAATTAAAATTTATAAATTATATTTAATATTTTAATTTATTTAAAAAATAGAATATATAATTAACTAAAAAAAAGAAATAATTAGTAAATTACTAATTATTTAATTAAAATCTGAATTTTTACGCTTATATCCTACAACCAATAATACCAGTATGACAATAATGAAAAATACTGATGGGATATACTTTTCTTCATTTTTGACCAATTCATCAAGTTCATAAGCTTTTTTACTGACACTTTGAGAGGCATCAGATGAAGATGGAGATTGTGATTTGGACAATGGATTATTATTTCCATTTAAAGAAGGAGACAAATCACTACTATTTGACATTGCATTAAAATTAAATCCGTCAATTTCCACATCACCCAATGATTGGCTATCAATATAGGCCTCTTGATTTTCCCCATCGTTGTATGATTGTTGAGAATCTCTTTTTTTATTGATATTTCCATCATCAATATTTCCTTGAACACTTCCATCATCAACATATTCACTGGTTTCATCTGTATCAACCGTGTCAATAGGTTTTTTTGAAGGAATATTATTATTGTTTGAATAAAATGGAATTAACGGATTGGAAGTTGGTCTTACTTGTTTATTATTGTTTTGGGAAAATCGTTCTCCTGAAATTATAGAATTGGAATTTGAATTGGAATTTTGAGACATATCAATATTATTCATTGATTTATAATAATCCGAAATATGAATTGCCATATTATCCCTGCTATAATCATCATGATTTCTATTGCCTTTACCATAAGAATCATCACCGGTTTCAACATCATCATTTAAAGATACCAAAGTATTATTCACAATTGTTGAATAATCAGAACTTAAAAGATATACTGCATAATAACCATTTGTAATAGCAAAATTATTTTGAATATCAAAACTATGTGATCCAGCAGTAGACTGGCGATAACTAATTGCATACAGATTATCATCAATAGAAACTGGAGCCACACTATGAACTTCAATATAATTGTTCAATATCTCTGCATTGGTGTCCTGTGATTCAATACCCGTAACTAATGCCCATTCATCACTTCCGGCAAGCCCGGTGACATTGATCTTATTAAAAGTGATTGAAATTTCTGTAGAACCATAAAAGTTTTGAGAATATATTCCTATGTTTGGACCATTTGAAAATGAGTATAAATCATTGCGTGTGATATTTATACCTGAAATAGGTCCGCATACCTGAATCGGATAGGCTGTACCCAAAGCTAATTTACCTCCAGTTGTAACAATTGAAATTTTATTGTCTGCAACCAAAAGATTGTTTAATTTATAAATATCCAAACCATAAATGTAATTTTCAACACCAGGATATGTTAAAAAGTCTGTCAAGAAAATTGAATTATTAGAAAATAATCCATTATCTGATTTACTGAGCATCACACAATTTAAAGTAGGATATTGAACAGCAGTTCTCTTGTTAACATCACAAATAAAAGTATTATTATTTACAATGAAATCATCGCATCTTTCTAAACCTAAAACATAGACATAATCTGAATCAAGAGTTGCCCCATCGGCCCCATAGTTGACATTTTTGAGAGGCAAACGTGAAGTTATGGTATTATTTTCCATGAGCAAAGAATTTACCCATGTCAGTTTAACCGCACAATTATATTTATTGGTATTGAAATTATGTCCTTCAAAATAGATTGTTGAATTGATAATTTTTAAACAATCCGCAGCATCCCTATTATACCCATCAGCATATACTGCATAAGCTTCAACATCATTGGGAACAATATAGGAAATATTTAAATTTACCAAACTAATATCCTCCCCACTTACAGATATTACGGCTCCATCATTACTTTTAATTGCTTTATTTAATTCAAAGGTAAAATCTTTTAATGTTACGCCATTTGATTCAATATTAAAAACCGTATTTTTAAATCTAGCATTATTCCCAAGGAGTTTAACATCATTCGATTTAATCGTTAATTGATTAAGATTTTCAAAATTACCTGAAAATATTAAGGTTTGACCTTTATACTTATCATTCAATTCTGAATTCGGGAAATATACACCAATATTGGTAGGAGTAACATTGTTTGATACATCCTCAACAAGATCAGGAATATCAGGAATTTCATCATCCAATAATAAATCATCCTTAAAATTTGATTGTAATCTATCATCAGTATCATTTTCAAGATCATGCGCTGAAATCGATGAAATCATCAAAAATAATACTGTAAACAAAAATATTACAATTAAATGTTTTTTCAAACTTATATTTTTCACCTCCCATTATACTCAATAAACTTTAATAATTATAAAGTTTATTTAATTTATATAATAGATATCATATAAAGTTATCTTAATTGAACCTTATCTTTACTTGACTTGAAATCATAGGAAAAAAATAAAGTTTTTGGGAAAATTTTTCATTTAAAGTAAATGTGAAAATTAGATACATTTAATTAACAAAGTTAGATTTTAACCATTAATACACCACATCATCCCGTGATGCAGTTTCAAGTGAAAAAATATATTTAATATAGTTTAAATAGTCATATTGACATGAAACTTTCAAAAAAAATCCCATACAAAATTAAAAGAAATAGATTGATGCAAAAAAGAAAAAAAGATAGAAGATAAACTCTTCTATTTAACAACGATTTTTATTTTTTTACTAGATTTTTTGTAGTCTTTATCTCCAGCAAATTTAACAGTTGCAGTATATTTACCTTTTTTAGATAATTTTACTTTAACTTTAGCTACACCATTTTTATTAGTTTTTGCTTTAAAAGTTTTACCTTTGATTTTGATGGTAATCAATTTGGATTTAACTTTAGTTTTACCAGATAATAAAGTTACAGACACGATTTTCTTTTTAGCTTTTAATTTGAATTTTTTATTGGTTGCTTTAATTTTAGTCGCTTTAGCAACTTTAGCAGGAGTAGGAGTAGGAGTAGGAGTTTTAGGAATAACATTAGTTAATTTAATACTTGCAAAACTGCCTAAAGCTACATCATCACCTTCAAAAGTGAAATTAATTAAACCATTTTGAGTAGGTTTTACAACAAATGATCCATTTTTATCTGTTACGACAGATTCATTTTTACCTCCTGCAATGCTGTAGATTATTTTTGCATCAGCGATAGGGTTTCCATCAATATCCTTTAAAACACCAGTAACTGAACTATCAGAAATATCTTCAATCAAAATTAAAGTTTTTTGTTGAACAATAATTTCCTCATCAACAGTTGTTTTATCATATTTATTTGCAATTTCATCAAATACTACATTTATAGGGTATTTTCCGCGTGTTAAATTTAAAACAATGCTAACTTCACCATCATAATCAGTTACTAAATCATATGTCTTACCATTAACAGTGATAGTTACATCAGCATTATAGATACCGAATCCTTGGTAATCTTTAAATGCAATTGTAATTTCATCAGCGACTCCATTAAATTTAAGAGCAGAAAATGAAATTGAAACCTCTTTGTTTTGGTTTACGGTTAATGAAGAGTTAGTTTCATTTTCCAAGTATTTATCATCACCAGAATATTTAACTGTCAAATTATATTTTCCGGAATCTAAATCAGGAACCTGTAATTTAGCTACACCATTAACAAGATCCACTTTAAATTCATCCTCACCAATTATAAAAGTTACACTACCTGTTGCATCGGCCATAGTCACAACAATATATGATTCGACACCCTGTTTTACTTCAGGCACATCCACAACAATTTGCGGCGCAACATTCTTTGTTACATTAAATTGGGTTGTGTTTCTAGCTGAGAATTTATCATCAGTAGAAATAACAGTAACATCATAGCTTCCTGCCAATAAATCAGTGACCTGTAAAGTTCCTTTACCATCTACAAGATCAACAGTGTATGTTTTAGTTCCAACAATGATTTTTGCAGAAGTTATTGAAGTTTCATTGGCAACCACATTAAATATTGCAGTTTGACCGACTTTAATATTTTCAACACTGACATTTATTTGAGCTGATGCATTTTGATGATTATCTAAAATAAGACTTTCATCTTCCGCATGGTTTACAGCATCATCACCAAATTTGTCGTTACTAGTCAAAATATTATCTGAAATGGTGGCATTTGTATCAGTGTATGTTTTTAAATTGATAGCATATTCTTTTGAAGTTGTAATGGTGTTATTTATAATATTGTTATTAATTGCCTTTGCAGTAAATTCGATATTACCATTAACATCATTGTTTGAGAAAGTGACATTCTTAGCATTTGCACTGCTGAATTTAATGGTTTTGTCACCGACAAACTGGTTATTTGATACGATAATATTTGCTTGTGAAATTGTTGTATCACCACTTACAACATTATCATGAACATATGCGTCAGCGCCACTTAAGGTCAAACCTCCAACAGTATTGTTGTATACTTCACTACCTGCACCAACGGTCATTGCTTTACCGACAGTATTGTTATATGCTATTGAATTAGCTCCAGTATTCATAGTACCCGGCACAATATTATTATAAATTATAGAATGAGGTTGTGCAGTAAAACTAGATCCCTCCATAAGGACATTTCCAATATAACTATTATTTGCAGGATTTATAGCACCGAATGAATTGGAAATTGAAGTTTTATATAAAGTGTTGTTCTCAATTACATTATAAATACCTTCAACCATTATTCCTATAGAAATAGCACTTCCCTCTTTACCGTAAAGCCTATTATTTGTAAATTTATTATAGGTATTAACCGGACAAGTAGGACTTTTACCACCATAAGCATTTACAGTGACATTAGGGAAATTTGCAATATTCATCAGATTTAAATAAAGCATATTTCCTACATTACCTTCAATTTTAACAGTATTATTATCAAAAACACAATGGTTTGCCCATGAGAATGTGAATGTAGTTGAACCACCATTGTTTCTTGTGTAGAAATAACTGTTTTTAATTGTTACATAAGATGAATTGTCCCTAACTGAAGTAGCACCAACACCAGAGCCGACTCTTTGGTCTTCAACAACATTACTGATATCATCAAATACCACATAGGAAGTGTTTGAAATCCATAATTGAGTATTGTGGAAATCAATATTACTTATGTTTGATCCAGATCCACCATATGAAACAATAAATGCACTTCCAGGGTCTTCACCAAGTAAAGAACCTCCCATAGTATTTAAATCAACAAATGCATCATGAGTTGAAGAGATTACATTAACAGGTTTATTAATGTCCATAAACCATCTCTCTTCATCATCATAGTTAATAATATCCCCTTGGAAATCTAATGTAATTCCTGCAGGAAGGAAGTTAAATAATTTACCGCCGTCTTGCTGGTTGAAATAGTATTTCCAGGTATTTTCATTTACCACATGATCTAATTTTAAAAATTCGGATGATTTAGCTGGGTTTAACCTGACATTACCATCATACACCACTTTAACATTATTAATTTCATCATCAGCGCCAATTTCATACAATGCCTGACCGTCAACTAATTCTAAAACCATTTTTTTACCATTAATTGAGACATTAACAGTACCATTGGAGTATGGAATGTAAATTGAAACGACATTTACTCCATTATTTTGATATACTGCAGAGTATATTTCTGGATCTTGTTTATCTAAAACAGTAAATGTTATCTCTTTAATAAATGGATCAAAGTTTTTGTCTCCTGAATAAGAAACCTCTACAATATTTTCACCAATTTCATAATCTTTAATTTCTTTTGATGCAACACCGTTTACAATATCCACAGTGTAATTATTTTCCTTATAAGTGAAATTTACTTTACCGGTTGCCTCACCTAAGTATGCATTAATAATAACTGGCTGGTAATTGTATACGGTCGGTTCGTCGATATTGGCTTTCACATTGAAATTGATAGTTCTGTCTAAAGGATCAAATCTCTCATCGCCTTCATAGTAAAATTTAACGGAATTTTTCCCTAAAGTATAATTTTTAAATTCCTGAGTAAAAGCACCATTTTCTAATTTTCCAGTATAGGTTTTACCGTTAATGGTGAAATTAACATTACCAGTAGCATTATGCAAGTTTGCAATAATATATGCTATTTGACCGTAATCAGCATCTCCACATACAACATCATTCAATTGTATATGAATATATTTTGACCAGGAAGCGGATTTATAATAATCATCACCGTTATACTTTACAGAAATCTGGTAATTATTTCTCACAGTATATTTAGTGAGGTCATGTGAAAATTTTCCATCAACCAGAGTTACATCAAAATCTTGATAATTGCCGGAATACCCAAATCTAATTGAAACATTACCTGTTGCATTTCCATAATCTCCTTTAACTGTAATTACCTCACCATATTGAGCTACATAAGTAGAACCTGACATAGCAGATGGTGTGACCTCAATAGTATAATTAGGAGCCACATTACCCGCAGATAATTTCTCATCAGCATCACTGATGCCCAGTTTGGAATCATCATTTACATCATCACTATCAGCAACATCATTAATATCACCGCTAGAGTCTAAATCAACATCAGATGAAGCAACAGATACTTCATCCATTTTATTTTCAGCCATTAAATTATCAACGGCTACATCATTATCGGCAGCACTAACTGCTCCCAAAAAGATTATTGTTAATAAAATAATACTAACAAAAAATAAATTATTTAATTTCAAAATTAATCCCCATTTTTATTGATAAATATATTCAAAAAATATTGAATACGATTAATATATATTTAATAAAATAATATTTAAAGTTTATCAAATAACTTATACAAAGGAATGAGAATTTGTAATCTAATTTTTTTAATCCATCTTTTAATACCTTAACAGACTTTAATCTTCAATCAAAAGATGCAATAGAACATATATTAAATAAAAAAACAAGTGAATTCTTTAAATATAATAATAGATATGTTTTCATATAAACATACTCTAAAAAAGGATATAAAAATAGTAAAAACATCATACAAAAGGACAACAATCCAAAAAGACAAAACATCCTTATTAGAAAATTTAACCGAAACATCTGTCAGAGAAAATACTTTAAGTTTATAACCGCATATGAAATGGAACAAACTTTAAGTTAAAGACGACAAATAGTTTAATATTAAAAATATGGGGAACCATAATGAAAGGATGCTACTGTCTGATAATCAATTTAGATGATTCATCAAAAATCAAAATTGGAAAACTTGGAAGAGTCGATTTCAAAAAGGGATATTATGTATATGTAGGTTCAGCCATGAACTATCTTGAATCCCGTTTGAAAAGGCATTTAAGCAATAAAAAGAAACTTCACTGGCACATTGACTACCTTTTAAAAAAAGCAACAATAACTGAGATAATTTACAATGAATCAAAAAGAAAAATAGAGTGTGATCTATCACAATACATATCATCAAGGACATATGGAATTGAAGGCTTCGGATGCAGTGACTGTGAGTGCAAAAGCCACCTATATCATTTCAAAGATAGAAATGAAGCTATTGAATGCGTTAAAGACGCTTATGATTCAATAGCCATGGAATATGATTTTTTTAAAATATGAATCCCTGCTTTTTCTTGTGTTTATAAGAAATTTCAAAGGAGTTTAAAGCAATGCCTTTTAAAACCTCTTTTGCATCATCGGTTATGCCAACAACCTTTTCCCATTCACTTTCAAGATTATTGATTTCATCTAAAACTTCAATACCTTTTGATGTTAATGTGCAGTCGTATTCAAGTCCATTATTGGGTTGCTTGTCAACCACAATCAGTCCGAGTTTTGCCAGTTTCTCATATTTCTTCATATAGAGTCCCAAATGAAGATTGAACAGGTCATCCTTTTTAGCCTTTTCAAATTGTTTAATCCTAATCTTTTTGTGATGAGGTTTTTCGTGTTTTTTAACCTGTTTTAAGAGCTTGATTTGATTTTCATGTAAAAATATGCTTAAGTTTTCACGTACATAGGTCATCTTTGACTCCTCAATAACACCAATCAATGATGCTGAGGACATGTCTGATATTGCTTTTTTGTGCGGATGAGCCATTTTTATCACCTCA
This sequence comes from uncultured Methanobrevibacter sp., assembly GCF_946408925.1. GTDB lineage: Archaea > Methanobacteriota > Methanobacteria > Methanobacteriales > Methanobacteriaceae > Methanocatella. The sequence continues at coordinate 35,488 of NZ_CAMJUE010000008.1, read as the reverse complement.
TTTCATTTGTCCGAATATCCCTCTCATGATTCCTTTTGTAACTTCACGTGCGGCAGTGTTCATTGCCTGTGAAGCCGCCTTTTCTATAGCTTTCTGTTGAGCTGATTTTTTGGTTTTTTTACCTTTGGTCTGTTGTTGGCCTCCTAAAACAGTGCCTAAAATACCACCAATTACATCAGCCGCACCAGGCTGTTGAGGAGTTTCCTGTGATGATTCTTCTTGTTTTTCAACTTCCACTTTTGCCTCTTCGACAATTTCTTTATCAATCTGAGGCACTTCACTTTCGATATTTGGATTTGAGTCAACCTTTTCAAGAAGCATTTCATAAGCGGAAAGCGGATCAACAGCATCCCCATACTTAGATTTCAATTCCGAAAGATTGATTAAATCAGTCCGCATTGCATCATCAATTGCTCCAATGTAGCTTTGCGGAGGTATGATATCAACCTTATGAACAATTCCCGGAGCTCCACCTTCTTCCAAAACTGACACCAATGCCTGACCGATACCCAACTCAGAGATTACATCTGCAGTGTCAAACTCGGGATTTTGACGGAATGTTTCAGCGGCAACCTTTACTGCCTTTTGGTCTTTTGGAGTGTATGCGTGAAGCGCATGCTGTACACGGTTTCCAAGCTGTGCCAATATATCGTCAGGAATATCAGCAGGTGATTGTGAAATAAAGTATAATCCCACACCTTTTGAGCGTATCAGCCTTACAATCTGTTCGATTTTTTTGCCAAGTTCAGGTGTGATGTCCTCGAATAGAAGGTGTGCCTCATCAAAGAAGAATACGAATTTAGGCTTGTCCATGTCTCCCACTTCCGGCAGGTTCTGATATAGATTGGATAACATCCACAGAAGAAATGTTGAGTAGAGTTCTGGAGACAAGGATAATTTTTGAGCATCTAAAATATTTATTATTCCCTTGCCGTTATCGTCCACATTCATAAAGTCATTTAAGTCAAGTGCAGGTTCACCGAAAAAGTCATTTCCTCCCTGGTCTTCAAGGGTGATTAGACTTCTCAATATGGTGTTGGCTGATTTTTCAGCAATTGCACCATATTGGCTTTCATATTCAACCTTGTTTTCAACAACATGATTTATCATTGATTTTAAGTCCTTTATGTCAATGATGAACAATGATTTTTCATCGGCTACCCTAAATACGATATTCAGCACACCCTGCTGGGCTTCTGACAGGTTTAAAATTTTACCAAGTAACATCGGACCCATTTCAGACATGGACACTCTTACAGGAAGGCCTTTTTGGCCAAACAAATCCCAAAATTCAACAGGATATGCCTGATATCTGAATCCCTTATCTGCAAGATTATATTTTTCAACATTTGTTCTGATTTTATCGGTTTCGGAACCGATTTTGGCAAGACCTGAAATGTCTCCCTTCATATCAGCCAGAAATACAGGAACGCCCATATCGGAAAATGACTCTGCCAATGTTTTCAATGTTATTGTTTTACCTGTTCCAGTTGCACCGGCTATTAACCCGTGACGGTTAGCCAGTTTAGGTAATAAAAACACTTCGGTGTTTTCATTACAACCAATTAAAATTTTATCTTCTGCAAACATTTTAATGCTCACCCATTTTCAATCTTTTTAATTAAGTAGTTTGTCTTTTTAACTATATTCTTTTTATTATAAGCTTTAGCTATTCTTTTTATAGCATCCAAATTTTTAACGAAATTATCAAGCCATGAGAAGATATCTCCGGGATAAACCTGAATCTGATATTTTCTAAAGAGTTTGGTTGAAATATCCTGAGGGTCTTTGCCCTTAAGCCTTTCATGAACAATAACCTCTGAAATTCCCCTTTGAAGGCATTGGCAGAATGGCCTGTCCTGACATCTGCACTGCATGAAATCGGATTGTATCCTAATCAACGCATCCTGGAATTTTTTGTCCACCTTGTCAATAGCCTCACCACTTGATATGATATCCATTGTTGATTCGGCAAATAATCTTGTTGAAAATTTGATTTTTAATGCATTTGATATCTGATTGTGAATAACGCTTGAAAGATATGCATTTTCAAACATTTCCAAATCCATGGCCATTGCAAGAATCAATACCTTCAATTTGTCGTACTTGTCCTTTTTCTTATACATTGGAGAATGGCCAACATAATGCTTAAGGTAATTCCTGTCATTCAATGTATTTTTTATAAATTCCGCATCGGCAATTGATAAAAATGAAACTGAGGTTGCCCTTCCATATTTTGTCACTTCCAATTTATTTGCAACACGGTTAATCAGTTCCAAATCCTCCATTTCATCAACAGCAATACTAATGCTTATAGGCACATCAATATCCCTGTAGAACTTATTTAATTCATTGGTTGATTTAATGGAGGTGGATGAAATATCCGCAAGAATCTGTTCATATGCGGATTCCTCATCATATTCAATATAAACATCATCACTGTTGCTTTCAAGAAGGTCCAATGCCATTGCCTCCTCTGAATCTCCCTGAAAATCATTTCCAACTTCAGGCAAAAGATAAACAATACCTCTGTCATGGTATGAAGGTCTTCCGGCACGGCCAATCATCTGGGAAAACTCATTCGGATTGATCCACTTGTTACCCATGACAAGAGAATCAAATATTACCTGTGACGCCGGAAAATCAACACCCGCCGCAAGAGCTGCAGTTGTTACCACACATGAAATTTTTCCCCTATCAAAATCCTTTTCAATCTTTTCCTTTTTATAATAAGACAAACCTGCATGATATGCCTGGGCATTGACATGCTTATTCATCAGGTAGTTTGCAATCTGGTGTGTCTTTCGTCTTGAATTGGTAAATATTATGGTTTGGCCACGATAACCTTTCTTTGATTTGGTGTTGAATTCCCTTTTGACAAGCTTCTGCATGATATGCCGTTTAGAGGATTCATTTCTCACATAAACAAGATGCCTTTCCAAAGGCACGGGACGTTCTGCATATTCAACCAGTTTCATATTAAACTCAGATGCCAAAAATTCTGGATTTTTGACAGTAGCAGAGAGCCCTATGATTTGAGTTTTAGGATAGAGATGCTTAAGACGCTTTATCAAACCATTAAGACGTGTTCCACGGTCTTCATCATCAATCATGTGAATTTCATCTATCAGAACCACACCTAAATTGGACAGACTCTTTGAGTTGCCATTTCTTAAAAGATAATCTATTCCCTCATAGGTTGCAACAACAATATCTGCATTGGAAACATCCGAATCAGGCAGATTCAGCTCACCTTTTGCCTTAACACGATTTCTTCCAACTTTAATTGCCACTTTCAAGCCCAGTTTTGAATATTTCTTTTTAAAGTCGCGATATTTCTGATTTGCCAATGCAACCAACGGAGTTAGAAAAACAAATTTCTTGCCTTTTAACGCCTGTGAGATTCCCGCAAGCTCACCAACCAGAGTTTTACCCGAACCTGTGGCACTTACTACCAAAAGATCCTCACCCTTTAAAAGACCCTCCTTGATAGCCAAGTATTGAACCGGGAGGAGTTTGGTATTTCCCGAATCCAACAGCACCTTTTTGAATTTCTTGTTAATTTTTAAACGTTTCATGTCAATTGGAGGAATAATATGCTTTGATTTTCTGGTCTTGTCAAATAGAGTCAGTTTTCTGTTTTTTAACGGGTCAAAGTGAGGGTCAAGAACAGATAAAGTCTTTTCCAGACTCCCTGTTTTTTCCAGTGTGGACTTTAAGTTTCTGAAAATCTTTTTATCAAACCCTTGAAGTTTGATTTCATTTTTAATGGTGTCATGAGCACAATCCTTACATATCAACTGGTTGTTATATTTATAGGAATATTCAGAGTTTACAATAGTGATATTGCCATCATAAGCACAAAAATCACAGACCTGAGTATATCTAACCTTAATATTTAGTGATTTTAAGTATCTTTCAACCTTTTCATCTTTAGTGGCTAGAAAAACAGCCTGAGAACGTAAAAGCTTGATAACCTCCCCCGGAGGAAGCAATTTTTCATTCAAAGTGGAGTTGTCCTTAAAGTTATAATCCGCCACAAAACGAGAAATGGCTAGAGAATCACCTTCATGACTGAATTTGATGTTACCTACAAATTCAGGTTCCCGTTTATGATTTAGAGCACCTTTCGGTGAACCTATCGGATATAATCTCCACTGTTTTTTAATCTTTTTTAAAACTAGCATTATATTAAACTATATTTTTAATTGTTAATAAATTTTAAAAAAAAAGTGATTGGATTTGATTATTCGATGTAATCAAATCTTGTTTCCAAAACAATAATTAAAATAAAACCGATTACTGCAACAATAACACATGGCAATATTCCACCCACGTTAACGCTGACTGAGTTAATTATTTCCACGCCCGGAACCTTTAGAGACCCAAGCATCACTCCAATAAGAAATGCCATTGTTATTTCTTCATAATTTTTTAACAGGAAATTGAGTATCTTTGAAAAACCTAGGATTCCAATCAATGCTCCGACAACGAAAACAATGATCTCTGAAAAATGCAGTTCATGAAGAGCGGTCAGCATGTATTCATATTGTCCAAGCAACAGCAGCAGAAATGAACCTGAAATACCAGGCAAAATCATTGCACAGATTGCAATCATTCCTGAAATGAACAATACAATCAAAGAATGCTCACCTGCAATAGGGTTTAAACTTACAAAAATGTAAGTCAATATCAAACCCACAATAGCTGCAATCACATGTTTAAAGTTGATTTTATCTATTTTTTTAAACAATATTACTGCTGAAGCTATAATCAGACCTAAAAAGAATGAAAATGTCAGTGCAGTGTGTACATCCATACAGTAAGTAACCACTTTAGCCAAGGTCAGAAATGCAACACCAATACCCAAAATCAAAGGTATAAAGAATTTAAAATCAATCTCTTCAAGCAACTGTGTCCAGAATCCCCTTAAATTTCCTTTAAACAAAGGTTTTATGAATCCGAATTTGATGTTACTTATAGCCTCAATCAAATGACCATAGATCCCAGTTATCAATGCTATTGTTCCACCGGATACTCCCGGAACAATATCTGCAGAACCCATGAACAGTCCACGTATAAATATTAAAAAAGCTTCCTTAATGTTGAAATTCAATTTATCACCTAAAAAGTAATTACTATACTATTAGACATTGCGTTATAAATAAGTTACTGTAAAAAGAAAAAAGAGAATAATTCAATGTGAATTATTCATCGTTAAATGGTTGTGGGAGTTCACAAACTCCACTGTCTTTTGCAAGATATGCATAAGAGAATGCCGCACAAATTGCACCGAGAATCGGTCCGACCAAGTATATTGGGAAGTATGCCCAAAGGTTTTGACCTCCTAAGACCATGTCCATGAGGTATGGTCCGAATGTACGTGCAGGGTTGATTGAAGCACCAGTGAATGCTCCTAGAACTGCGATTACTGCAGCCACGGTCATGCCTATAGATATTCCGGCAAAACCAGGTTCCGCTTTTTTATCCACTGCCACACCCATTACAACCATCATGAGGAAGAATGTTCCGAGGAACTCCGCAAACATTGCCTGCCAGTAGGTCACTCCAAGTCCAGGGGCAGTTGCTCCAAGCCCTCCAATAGCTACAGCAGGGTTTCCAAGGCATAGAAATAATGCAATACTTCCAATACATGCGCCGATTACCTGTGCGATAATATAATAGATACTGTCAACCAAAGCAATGTTTTTGGTTACAAGAAGCCCAATGGTTACTGCAGGATTTAAATGTGCTCCGGAAATCTTTCCGAACACATATATACATATCATTACAGTTAGACCGAATACAAGTGCAATTGCAATCCAGTCGCCAAGCCCTCCAAGAATGCCGATTCCAACATTAAAAGGGTCGATGCTTTGTGAAACCAAAAGGGTCACAACAGCGGAACCTGTTCCGAAGAATACCAGGAAAAAGGTTCCGAGCAATTCTGCAAAGAATTTTTTTCTAATGTTACAAGTCATATTAATCGCCTAAACCGCTTCTCTCCATTGACAGTATTCGTGTTTGTTGTCTGCAAGGCATGCGGAAGCACACTGTTTACATCCTCTTACAGGAGAACCAGGAGTTTCTTTGTCAAGTGCTATGAGGTTTGTCATCATTGTTGCTGTAATTGGTTCTGAGGTTAAAAGACATGGATAGTCTGCAAGTCTCATAAGTGATGAGAATCTGACTGTTATGGCACATGCAGGGTAAGTGTATCTTTGCGGATTCATCAATACCTCATTTTCTAAGATAGAAGTGAAGTCAACTTCCATTCCTTTGATTCTTGGAATGATTTCATATCCGCTTGAGGAACGCATTTTTCTTGCATTGCTCATTGCATTGAATCCTCTGTAAATCATGTCCATGAAGTCACAGTTGTGCAATTCAGCAGCAGCTCCTCTTTTTGGATATTGCTGCACATAGTTGTGGAATCTTTTGTTTAACATATCAACAACCATTGGAGCAGTAAATCCATCCAATTCCAGTAGGAATTCTGTTGCACATGCAGATGAACCTGTTGCAAGTTTCAATACATCAAATGGAGTTTTATATTTATCAAGATTGTTTCTTAATGTATTTTCAATTACTCCTGCAGTGGCCTGAATAATTGCCATGGTTACATCATCCTTACACATGTTGTAAGTGGACTGGCCAATGTGGTGTCCGATATCACCAACACAGTATGCAAGTACGGTTACAATGTTACCATAATGAACCCCGTCATCCATAGCTGCCTTAACAACCGGAGTCATTGCCTTTTTATACTTGTTCATATAGTCCCTTACATCAAAGGAAGAGTGGTCTGCATCATCCATTAATGTACCTTGTGCTTCAATAGGTGTTTTATAAACCATCTGCAATGTTTCAATTTCCTTCTCGGTTGCCTGAGCGGCAGTCAAACCATCTTCTATGGCATTGGCAAAGGCATCACCAATACCGTATGATGTGTTCATACCCCAGGATTTTGCAGATAAAATACCCTGTTTGTGAGCTACCGGAATGTCCATTTTTGTTAAAATCTGGTTTACAACATTACTTGTACTTCCAGGCATTAAAGCAAAGTCCACAACACAGGTGGGTCCATAAAATCCACCGTATCTTCTGATTGATTCTTTTGCAATCAATGCTTCACAATCAGCAATGGCCTGAATGAATTTGTCAACACTATCTGCAAAGTCCCCATCCTCTTCACATAATATTTCCAGGATAGGAGGGGTTTGGAAGTGTTCAATGAACGGATCGTCTTCACATTTCAAGGTGTCGGTAATTGAAGACAATATTTCATAATGGTTTTTAACAGATTCCTTATGCAAGTTAATTACGGATTCTGCCTGATTGTCTAATGCTTTCATACCTGATACTGCATCAGCATATGGTTTTGCATCAGTTATTTTAAAGTCGTTGTATCTGTTTTCTGATATAACACTAACGTCAGCCTTTTGAGCTGCCATTGACTCATTAATCATTTTTTCATATAACTCTCTCATATATCACCTTAGGCAATAAGTGGTCTAGCAAGTATTAAAACAAATATTCATACTTAACCAAATCCTATGATAATAGGTTATTCAAAATAATATTTAAAATTAGTTAAAATATCTCTGAAAAAAAGATTTAATGTAACATATTTTTAATTAAAGGAAATTATTGAAAATTTTATAAAAAAAGAAATAATAAAAGATATTATTTTCCTATATCTTCCACTAATTCTTTAGCATAGGGAGTGATGTTTTCATCAAGCATACGCTCTAAAAACTCACCTGTATAAGTGCCGGTCTCGGCAATCTCTTCAGGAGTTCCGGTAGCGATTACCTCACCACCCCCATCACCGCCGTCAGGACCCAAATCAATAATATGGTCTGCAGTCTTGATGACATCCAAATTATGCTCAATCACCACTACTGAATTTCCCGCATCAGTCAATCTGGCAAGAACATCCAATAACCTTTTAATGTCTGCAAAGTGAAGACCTGTTGTAGGTTCATCAAGAATGTATAGTGTTTTACCAGTGCTTGTTCTTGACAATTCTTTTGCAAGCTTGATTCTCTGTGCTTCACCACCAGACAGTGTTGTTGCAGGCTGACCTATTTTCATATAACCCAATCCCACATCATATAATGTTTGAAGCTTTTTAGTGATTTTTGGAATGTTTTCAAAGAATTCCAATGCCTCTTCAACTGTCATTTCCAGAACTTCATAGATATTTTTACCCTTATAACGGATGTCTAAAGTCTCTTCATTGTAACGTTTTCCGCCACAGACCTCACATGGTACATATACATCAGCTAAAAAGTGCATTTCAATTTGAACGATACCGTCACCGGAACATGCCTCACATCTTCCACCCTTAACGTTGAATGAGAATCTTCCAGGCTTGTATCCTCTTGCCTTTGATTCGGGAGTGTTAGCAAACAGATCACGAATATCAGTAAATACACCTGTGTATGTTGCAGGGTTTGACCTTGGTGTTCTTCCAATTGGCTTTTGGTCAATTGCAATAACCTTGTCAATGTTTTCCAGTCCTTCAATTTCCTTATACTTGCCTGCAAACATGAACTTTTTGGATAATTTGCCTTGAGCTCCCTTATAAAGGATTTCATTTATCAGACTGCTTTTTCCAGAACCGCTCACCCCAGTCACACATGTGAATTTGCCCAATGGGATTTCAACATCAATGTTTTTAAGGTTGTTCTGTTCAGCACCGATAATTTTAATGAATTTGCCGTTTCCAGGCCTTCTTTCCTTTGGAATATCAATCTTTTTAACTCTGGAAATATATTGACCGGTGATTGAGTCCGGGTTTTTCATGATATCTAAAGGAGTTCCCTGAGCAACAACCTTACCTCCATGCTCACCTGCTCCCGGGCCTATATCCACGACATGGTCTGCTGATAGAATGGTTTCTTCATCATGTTCTACAACAACCAATGTATTTCCCAAGTCCTTAAGCCTTTTTAATGCTTCAATAAGCTTGATGTTGTCTCTCTGATGCAGTCCGATACTTGGCTCGTCAAGAATATATAATACTCCAACAAGACCTGAACCTATTTGGGTCGCCAGTCTGATTCTTTGAGCTTCACCACCTGACAGTGTACCTGACGACCTTGACATGGACAGGTAATCAAGACCCACTTCAACCAGGAAGCTTAAACGTTCCTTAATCTCCTTAAGGACTTCTTTAGCAATGAAGTTTTCTCTTTCAGTCAACTCCAAATCCTCAAAGAACTGATGAGAATCCTTTATTGCAAGGTCACATACATCGATGATTGACTTTCCGCCAACAGTAACTGCCAATATCTCCGGTCTCAAACGTTTTCCATCACATACATAACATTTCCTATCAGACATGAATTTTGAGAGGTATTTTCTTGAATAGCTTGATTTGGTTTCAAAGTATAATCTTTGCATTCTTGGAACCACACCCTCAAACTTACGGTTGACCATATATGACTTGTTTCTTCTTTTGAAGTTGAATGGAATCTTTTCATCGCAACCAAATAGAAGTATGTCCTGATGTTCTTTAGAAAGTTCCTCAAATGGAGTGTCCATGCTGAACTTGAAGTGTTTTGACACTGCATCCAACATCTGGAAGTAATAGTTTTCCCTTTTGGCGGAACTTGCCCATGGGACAATAGCGCCCTCGTTTAAGGATAATGATTTATCCGGAACCACTAAATCAGGATCAATTTCCATTTTGGAACCGATACCGTTACATTCAGGACATGCTCCCTGAGGCGCATTGAATGAAAACATCCTTGGAGTGAGCTCCTCAAAGTTTATTCCACAGTCCACGCATGCAAAATGTTCTGAATATTTTTTCTCATATTCTTTTCCTTCATCATCAAATAATACGGTTATTAAACCATCAGTAAGTTCAGCAGCAGTTTCAAGTGAGTCAACAAGTCTTCTTTTAAAGTCAACGTTTTTTCTGATTTTAAGCCTGTCAACCACAACATCAATATCGTGCCTGTAGGTTTTTGCAAGACTTATGTCCTCATCCAATTCACGGATTTCACCATCCACACGGACTCTGACAAATCCCTTGTTTCTAAGGTCTTCCAGAACATCCTTGAACTGTCCCTTTTTATCACGCACAATAGGTGACAATATCTGGATTTTTACTCCTTCACCCTCTTCGATGACAGAATCTCCAATCTGACCTATGGTTTGATGAGAAATTTCTTTTCCACAGTTTGGACAATGAGGAATTCCAATTCTTGCAAACAATAATCTTAAGTAATCATAAATTTCTGTAATTGTCCCTACAGTTGATCTTGGATTTTCCCTTGTTGTTTTTTGGTCAATTGAAATAGCAGGGGACAATCCTTCTATTGATTCCATTTCAGGCTTTTTCATCTGCCCGAGGAACTGTCTTGCATAAGCTGATAATGACTCCACATATCTACGCTGTCCTTCAGCATAAATGGTATCAAATGCCAGTGAAGACTTACCAGACCCGCTTAGACCGGTAATTACAATAAATTCATCTCTTGGCACACTAACATCAATATCCTGCAGATTATGTTCACGTGCACCCTTTATGACAATTTGTTTTTTATCGTTGTCAGCCATAATAATCTCCTAAATTTAGTTATATTATATTAGAACAAACTAGTTTATAAAGTATTAGAGAGAGCATTTGAAAAACAAAAAAAAATAGTTGTATGAAAAAAATTCATACTTTAAAACATGCATTAATTTAAATAACAACAGTTGGATTAGCTAAAGCCTGTATCCGGATTCCTTGTGCAGTGCTGAGTCAAGACCGATTATTTCCTCATCGTCATCCACTCTCAGACCTATTGTTTTATCAAGGAGTTTTGCAAGCAATAGACTTACGATAAATGTGTAAGCTGCAGTTGCAACTACCGCTATTATTTGAATTATGAGCTGATTCGGGTTTCCGTAAAAAAGTCCTGCCACACCGTTGATTGCAGGTGATGCAAAAAGTCCCGCAGCTATTAATCCCCAAACGCCAGATAGACCGTGCACTCCAAATACATCCAATGCATCATCATATCCGAATTTGGCCTTTAGGTTGTAAACTGCATAATATGAAATTAATGATGTCACTATACCAATCACTATTGAGCCTGAAAATGATACGAAACCTGCTGCAGGAGTTATTGCAACCAAACCTGCAACTGCACCTGTTATAGCGCCCAACACTGTTGGTTTTCCAAGCTTTATTGTATCAAGAATTACCCACATAATCATTGCAACGGCCGCTGCAGTGTTTGAAACTAGAATTGCTGAACCGGCAAGTCCATTTGCTGCAAGAGCTGATCCTCCGTTGAATCCCATCCATCCAAACCATAAGAATCCTGCTCCAAGAATTGAGTAACCCAGGTTATGTGGAAGAAGAGAAGTGTCTTTTCTTTTACCTAGAACCATTGCCAGCGCAAGTGCTGAAAATCCGGAGTTTACCTCAACTGCAACTCCTCCGGCAAAATCAATTGCTCCCATATTCATTAGCCAGCCGCCGCCCCATATCCAGTGGCATACAGGGACATATACAATGGTTACCCATAATATTGTAAAGATTACCCATGATTTTGTTTTCATTCTTCCAACAATTGAACCTGAAACGATTGCTGCAGTTAAAGCCGCAAATGTAAGCTCAAATGCTATAAATACAAATGTTGGAATGGAACCTGTTAGTGAATCAACACCTATCCCCTCCAAAAACAGGTTTTGAGGCACTCCAATAAATCCGGCAATGCTTGTAGTTGCAAATGAGAGCTGATAGCCATACATCAGCCAGATAAGACTGGCGATTGCAAATGCTATCAATGACAAAAACATTGTGTTTAAAACATTTTTTCTTTTTGACAATCCACCGTAAAAAAATGCTATTCCCGGAACACTCATTAGCAAAACCATAATTGTTGCAACAAGCATCCATGCCGTATTTCCCGTACTTAAAACCATGATAATCACTGAATATTCTGAACATTTAGTCGGAAGAGGTTTTCCGATAGTAATATTTATTGAACAAAATAGTATATAAATGTATAAGATTGAAAAAAAGAAAATAAATACTAAATTTGAGGCAATCTCTCATTAGTATTTTGACGAGCCCATTTAGTACCCATACTTGAATAAAAATTATTAATATTATTTTTAGTTGCTTTACTTAACTTATATTTAAGTTTAACTATTAAACCAGAAGTATCATAATCATTGAAACGTTTTTTCATATACTTCACAGTCAGCCAATTTGTCGGAATCCTATGACTTCCATGATCATAATCCCCTGAAGGATTACCTACCAAAACTTTCTTACCGTCCTTACTAATATCCAAAATAGATACATAATGGCCCCAAGTGTGGAAAACCAGTGCACAACCACCTTTCTTAAGCTGCTTTAATGCATAATTAAAGGAACTCTTATAGTAGATTCTGCATTTAAAATGAAATTTCTCCAAAGACTTTTTAAGTCCCTTGGTGCTTGAGCCATACAGTGAACTTGTACCCGCATGCTTAGCCAAATATTTTTCACAGTAATAATTCCTTAAAACCTGACTGCACATACTGCAGGAAGTTGGACCGCAGGTATAACCTGTGTCCTGTTCATCCCTTACTTCAGGATAAGAATATGATTTTCCCTTAAGGGAAACAGTAATCTGACCTGGCCAATAGCCGTTTCTATTTTTCTTAACGATTTTAGTGTTAATGGCTCTTTCAATCACATTCCATTTTTCTCTTTTGATAATATGATTGAGTTTTGGTTCCGCCTTGGATTTGAAGAAAGTGTATTTACTCAATTTCTTATTTAAATACAGACAATAACTATCCCTTTTAATAACTGCCCTATACTGCGCTTTAGTTAATGTATAAGACATGTCACCATCAGCCATTACATAACTTCCAGTCATGTAATCAACATTAGGAACACCGTTTTTTAAAGGAATTTTAGATTTTAAAGGATCTTTAGGATTGCCTTTAATACCGGTTACCTTTTTAGAAACTTCACAGCCAGCAACTGTAGAAGTTCCATCAAATTCAGCTTCAATGGATAATGTGCCGGTAGTCTGAGAAGGTTTGAAAATAATTATTCCTTCTGAATTTGTCTTTTTATTGTAAACCTTGCCGTTAATGGTAATCTTAACATTTTTATCGGCAACGGCAGATTGAAGACTGCTTTTTAAATAAACCCTCAAATAACCGTTAGTAAGCAAGACAGAATTGCCAATCTCAATGGAAGTTTTTACAAGAATCACCAGGGTTATTGTTTTAGAAATTGATTGGTAATATTCATCTCCATCGAAACTTATTTTTAAAGAATGGATTCCGGTAGGCAGATTGGCCTTGAATTCGGCACGGCCTTTTGAGTTGGTGGTGCTTGAAAATGTTTTACCGTCAACAGAAAAGGTAATTTTTTTATCTGAAAGGGGATTTCCATCAATATCAGTTAGAAATGAATAAAAGTAACTGCCATGTTTTATTGAAGAGTCCTCAACAGTTATATTGGTTGATATTTTCAAAACGGTGATGTCAAAAGTCTCATTAACTTCATCATATTCATCATCCCCCTCAAAAATCACATTTAATATGTACTTATTTGAAGACAAATTCAATTTTAAACTTGCAACACCCTCATCATTAGTGGAAATGACTTTTTTATCATTATTTATTATTGTTGTTAAATTTTTATTAACTAAAACATTATTATTTGAATCCTTCAATGAAATTCCAATGGATTCACCTGTGTTAACTTTTGTAGAGTTAACCGAAATTGAAGGGATTGGTTTATCCCCCAATTGCAAATCCTCAAAATCAATAGCTGATTCTGCATTTTCATAATCACTGTCAGATGTTAAATTGTTGTTCAAGTTGATATCTTCACTTGCACTTACAACCGAAACAGATAATGCAAAAAGAATTGTTAAAATTAATGCAAATTTAACATTATTTTTTAAAATTAACATCATTTATAATGTTGTTCAAATAAGTATATATAAATACTGATAATTATTTATCAAAACCTTTTAATGCATATAGCTTATTTCTTAACTCGGCTGCCCTTTCAAAGTCAAGTCTGGAAGCTGCCTCTTTCATGTCTTTTTCAATGTCTTTAATCAATAATTGAAGCTCATCTTTAGGCATTTTATCAACTTCCGCTCCGGTGAGACCTTTATATTTTTCCTCCTCTTCAGCGAGTTTTTCCTTCAATGTTCTTGTTGTTGATTTTGGAGTTATCCCGTGAACTTCATTGTACTTCATCTGCAGCTTACGCCTTTTGAGTGTAATGTCATATGCATTTTTAACTGAATCGGTCATGTCGTCAACATACATTATTACACGGCCGTTGACATTTCTTGCAGCACGTCCGATAGTCTGTATCAGGGAGGTTTCATTTCTTAAAAATCCTTCCTTATCAGCATCCAGAATAGCCACCAAAGAAACTTCAGGAAGGTCCAATCCTTCCCTTAAAAGGTTTACACCTACAAGCACATCAAATTTACCCCTTCTAAGGTCATCCACAATGTCAATACGTTCCAATGTGTCAATTTCAGAATGCATATATCTTACTTTAACACCAATCCTTGCATAATAATCTGTTAAGTCTTCCGCCATCCTTTTTGTTAATGTTGTGACAAGGATTCTCTCGTCTTTTTTTGCAGTTAATTTAACTTCATTGAGCAGGTCTTCAACCTGACCGGTTACCGGCCTGATTAATACTTCCGGATCAACCAAACCTGTCGGCCGGATAATCTGTTCAACAACATTGCGTGACTTTGCAATTTCGTATTGGCCAGGAGTTGCAGATACATAAATTACCTGATTAACCGAAGACTCAAACTCATCAAACCTGAGTGGACGGTTTTCCTTTGCAGAAGGCAGTCTGAAACCATGTTCAACCAATGTTTCTTTACGTGCACGGTCTCCATTGTACATTCCTCGAATCTGGGGCACTGTAACATGAGACTCATCAATTATGGTTAAAAAATCATCTGGAAAGTATTTTAAAAGAGAATATGGCTTTTCTCCCCATTTACGTCCTGACAAATGCATTGAATAATTTTCTACACCCGGACAATATCCCATCTCCTGAAGCATCTCTATATCAAAGCGGGTTCTTTGCTCCAGTCTTTGGGCTTCCAGTAATTTGCCCATTGAATTCAATTCAGATAATCTATCATCCAATTCCTGTTTAATGTTTGATAATGCAACATCCATCTTGTCCTGGCCGACAACGAAGTGCTTTGCGGGGAAAATCATGTACCTTTGAAGTGATTCCTGTTTTTTTCCTGTGACTTTATCGATTAAACTGATGGCATCTATTTCATCACCAAACAGTTCAATTCTTATTGGTGGTGTTCCGTGAACCGGATTTATTTCTATAACATCCCCGCGAACCCTGAACTGACCCCTGTCAAATTCGATGTCATTGCGCTCATATTGCATGAATACCAATTTTGACAGGATTTCAGACCTTTCATAGATATCTCCAACATTTATTCCAAAGGCAAACTCACCATAATCTTCAGGAGAACCTATACCATAAATGCAGCTTACACTACTAACGACAATAACATCATCCCTTGAAAGCAGTGACTGGGTTGCTGAATGCCTCATTATATCAATGTCTTCATTGATTGATGCTTCCTTATCAATGAAAGTGTCTGTGCGGGGCACATATGCTTCCGGCTGATAGTAATCGTAATAGCTGACAAAATATTCAACTGCATTATCCGGGAAGAATTCTTTAAACTCCTCATATAACTGTGCAGCCAAAGTTTTATTGTGTGATATAACAAGAGTAGGTTTTTGAACCTTTTCAATAACATTGGCCATTGTAAAAGTCTTTCCGGAACCGGTAACACCTAAAAGTGTTTGTTCCTTAATACCATTGTTTATGCCTTCGGCCAATGAATTTATGGCTTTTGGTTGGTCACCCAAGGGCTTATAAGGTGACTTCAGCTGGAATTCCTTCATAATATCTAGTTAGAAATTGTAATATTGAAACTAATATGGATGTAACTTGGAGAGCAGCATGGGGTTACCCTCTGGTCTCTAACCACAAGCTTTCCATAACTCTTCAAATCCTTTTCCAAATCTCTGATTACATTTGGAACAACTTCTGTATTGAATACCTTAAGAGAACCTAGAAATACTGTTTTTGCAGCCATGTTCATTACAGATACGCTATCCACAATATCAGGTTCTGAATATTTAGCCAGAATATTATTTGATTTATCCACAAGCTCCTTTTTTATAGTTTCATTATCCATACTATTCCCTCAAGACATCTGCAATTGATTTTGCAAGGGATACACGTGAAGTATCAGATGACAAACTGTTAGTTCCAATAATCTTATTAGCTCCGGCGGCATATATTCTTGTTGCACCGTTATTGGTCAATATCGGATGAACGCAACATACATCAACTGATGAGGCACCATACTGTTTTAGGATATTTATTGCATTTACAATGGTTCCTCCGGTAGCGATGATGTCATCTATAATGATTGCATGCATTCCTTTTACTGAATCAACATTTACCGTGTTGTCACTTTCACTATCACATCTAACATCCACAATTTTAGTTTCCACTTTATCCGGACCTAATCTGACTTTTGTCAGGTAAGTGCAGTCACAACCGATTATTTCAGATATTTCCTGTGCAAAACCATATGCTCCCTTATCCGGAGCGATGATTAATGGTTTAGAGTCTTCTTTTCTGAAGAACTTTTTATTCAAATATTCCGCAATGGCAGGCATTGCTGAGACATTTCTTGCAGGAATGTCAAAGAAGTTGAGTACACATTCCTCATGAATGTTAAAAGTGATGAACTCATCGGCACCGGCTGCCTGAATCAGCTGACATACAATTTTTGCAGAAATTGTCTCTCCAGGGTTGAAACGTTTTTCCTGTCTTGCATAACCCATGTATGGAACTACAACCCTTACCTTTTTAGCCCCCAAATCCTTAAGATTGGAAATCATAAATAGCAATTCCATTAGATTTTCATCCTGAGGATAACCTGTAGACTGAATTACAGTCACCTCTTCGCCAACCTCTTCAGTTATTCTTAAATATCTTTCTCCATCGGGAAACTTACGAATTTCAACATAGCATAATTCTTCACCGAGCTCACGAGCGACATGAGCTGCTAAATCTTGAGAAGATGAACCACCTATAATCACATTATCACCAAAATTTTATATGATATAATTTATGTTTTTGATAATTAAAAAAGTTAAGTATTAATATCTAAAGATATTTAAAAAATATACATGAACAAAATACATTTAATTCTTATAGCAATTGTAGCGGTAATAGTGATATTTCTTGCTTCAACACTTGTTAGTCCTATATTAATAGTATGTGAAGACACAGGAGAGGATGCAAGTATTGATATGGCTGCAACATTTTCACTTGGAGGATTGGAATGGATTTATCCTGGAAGTTCATTTAATGCCGAAGGCCAGACACTACATAATGTGCACATAA
This sequence comes from uncultured Methanobrevibacter sp., assembly GCF_946408925.1. GTDB lineage: Archaea > Methanobacteriota > Methanobacteria > Methanobacteriales > Methanobacteriaceae > Methanocatella. Next base: position 18,024 of record NZ_CAMJUE010000008.1, on the reverse strand, counting down.
ATGATCCGGATAATCCGTATGGTGCTGCACGTGAGATTATGGAATACACATACCATTTCACACCGTTTTTAGTTGTCAGCATAAATAATGAAGCGGCTGAAGCTATATTCGGAGGCAGTATCGTGGATGATATTCGCGCAAACGATGCATACAACGGTTATGCCGGAAACGACAAAGTTCCGGGAACAATGTCTCGAGGAGATGCAATCGACACCGCCATGGCTCAGGACGGCATGAACATACTTCAGATTCCATTGCAGATATTGCTTGGAAACATTTCATTCCATTAATGAAGCATTACATAGAATGAAAGAGCCACACCCACCAGTGAAATCATCATCATTATCAAACCATGCTTTCTTAAAGTTGGATGCCTTGACTGAACCAAATAAAACGGCATGAAAAATCCAAAAAAAGTAAAAACAGCTAAATGAGTATGCTTTGAAATCATTCCAACAACAAAACCACTCCAGGATAAAAATATGGTTATGATATAAGCTGCAATAAGTGCTTTTCTGTTTATTTGAAGTTGTTCCGGCTTATAAATATACACTCTGTTAGGCTGGAGCCCTTCAACAAGAGGATTGCCACATTTAGCACAAAAATCATAATCATCCTGATTATTGAAACCGCATTTTTCACAAATTCTAGTCATTAGTTAAAATTAATCTCTTTTAATATAAATTATTTTTCCAATTTCACGGCGATTTCCCTAAATGCTCTACCTGAATAGTCAATATTGTTTAATTGGGAATAGTACTCAAAACCCAATTTTTCCAAAACCCTTTTTGATGCAATATTATCCTGTCTATATGTTGCATAAATCCGTTTAATGTCCAAATCATCAAACGCTCTTTTTATTAATGTTTCACAGGCTTCTGTTGCATAACCGTTTCCCTGAAACTCTTCGCCAATCCAGTATCCCAATTCAGCTGATTCTTCACCCCACCAATGATTTCCATCGGGATGTATTAGAAGTTCCGCACATCCGATTGGAAATTCATCCTTTACGACAGCATAACATTCCTCACGACAGAATACCGTTTTAATAATGTTTAGGCTATCCTGTTTACTTTGATGAGGTGGCCAGCCTGCAATAGGACCTATATTTGGATTTTTTGCAAAATGATACAGGCATCCTGCATCACTTTCCATCCAATGCCTTAATGTTAAACGGGATGTTTTTAAAATCATTAATTTAAATTTGTTTTATGATATTATAAAACTAGTCAAAAATACACACAATTTATTAACTATTAAAAACATATATTTTTTCATGAAAGTTAAAGATGGAATGATAGGACTAATAATTGGCGATGCACTTGGCGTTCCGGTTGAATTTACCTCAAGACAATACCTCAGGGAAAATCCTGTAACCGGCATGAGAGGTCATGGAACCTACAATCAACCTAAGGGCACATGGTCTGACGATTCAGCCATGGCAATAGCCACAATGCACAGCATTGTACAAAAACAGGGCATTGATTATGATGACATTATGGAAAAGTTTCTAGACTGGATATATGATGCAAGATACATGCAGGGAAATATTACATTCGATTACGGAATAACAACCGGATCTGCATTAATGAATTATGAACATGATACTCCTGCATTGGAATCCGGACTGACCGGAGAGAGGGATAACGGAAACGGTTCACTTATGAGAATTCTCCCACTTGCATTTCTTAAAGACATTGACTATGAAACAATTGAAAATGTTTCCGCACTGACCCATGCCCACAAGAGATCAAAAATTGCATGTGTCCTATATGTTGAGATTGCAAGGTCAATGCTTGAAAATGACCTGACAATTGAAGAGCACATCCAAACATCATGTGACAAAATTAAGGAGTACTATAATGATTCCCCTGAACTTGAACATTTTGAAAGAATATTCAATAACGAATTGGATGAGTTAAGCGGCAAAGGATATGTAATCTATACCTTTGAGGTCGTTGTTCACTGCCTGTTAACTACAGATAATTTCAAAGATGCAGTTTTAAAAGCTGTCAACATTGGAGGAGACACCGATACCAATGCAGCCATTTGCGGCGGGCTTGCAGGAATCTATTATGGATATGATTCAATTCCTATAGATTGGATTGGTGAAGTTGATAAAATTGATAAAGTGCTTTCATTATGTGAAAAATTCGAGGCGTTTTGTGATGAATCTTAGTGAAACTATTAAAAATATTAGGGCTACATGCAATAATTATGTAGACCCTAATCTTCTTGCTTTTATTATTTATGATGACAACCACATGGGAACCAACAATATATTGGAAATTGAAGGATATGGAATTAGTGATGATGATTCATATGAAAAAAGACTCCTGAAAATCCACAAAAAGGAAAATATATTCTTACCTGCAGGAATGATGACATTCATGCCAATTAAAAATGAATGTGACATATTTTCAACAAAGGATTATAATTTACAGCTAACTTCCGAAGAATTCAACACATATGCAGATGAGGAAGAAAAATTATTCGGAATTCTAATCAAAAAAGACTCAAATGAATATATTATCGGAAAAACAGATGTGTGCAACTGCAGTGTGGATGCCTCATTTGAAAAAATAGAAAAAACAGATTCAAAGTTATATGAAACTATAAAAGAAATAATTAATGAAAAAATTATTTCTTAAAGTTCATCTTAATTTCTTCCCACATTGACTGCTCTTCTCCACAGCCAGTCATTATTATATAATTATATTTAGAATCCTTTGCCAATTGGGTTAATTTCTCAATTCTTGCATCGAGCTTTTCATAAGGCAATGGATAAAACTCTGCTGAATCAAATTCCTTTTTGATTATTTCATAATACTCTTCAGCTTTTTTTACAGAATGTCGGCCCGGAACAATAATTACATGTTCAGGATTCATTTGTTTAATCACATCAAAATGGTCATTGAAGATTTCATCCTCATCAACATCAGGAGTTGTGTAAATAAACTCCAATGGACCATCAACATACTGATTCATAAATCTGGAATTAATTTTTACAGCATCCCCATTATCCCCCTGGCCGATTCCTATAAATTTAGATCCATGTTGAATTACTTCAAATCTTCCAGGCGGAATGAATGACATATCTAAGTTATTGAATAAGTTCTGAATATTATTCACTATATTTTCAGTTTTTGGAGTGAAAGTCACATATGCAGTGATTGATGCCAATGTATTATAGATATTGTGAATACCAAATGGAGGAACAGTCAAATTAACTTCAAATTGAATATTTTTAGAAGCCATATAATTATATGCATCCCCCACAATATTTAATTTCCAATTATCTTTATTTAATTCTATATTGGTCAATTTAACATTGGGTTCTGGACGTTTAAATCCACAGTCACATGAATAAATTCCCCTATGATTTAAGAATTTCATAGAATAACTTAACTCTTTACCACAATTAGGGCATTTAATAGAATTTGAATCGTCATCAACAATATCCCCAATACCCAATCCATAAAAATTTACTGGGATATCCTTTTGTTTATTGATTCCGATTAATGCAGTTCTTGGATCGTCACAATTTGTAACGATTACACCATGATCCATATCTTTAGACAACAGAACTTTTGCACGATAATAAGCTGGAAATGGATTTTTTACACCTGCAACAGATGCATGCTCCTTTGATATTGTTGTATAAACAACACCTATTGGATTAATCAGCTTTTGGACAGTATCCGGAATTCCATATTCCAAATTACGAATTCCATATTCAAATATTCCCAAATCACCTTTCTGATTTAGAATTGCAGTAATGATAGAATGAACGGTATTGTTTTCAAAGCTTCTTCTGATTTGAATATCTTTAGAAATCAGTTTTATAAGCAGTGTGGTGGTAGTAGTTTTTCCATTAGTTCCAGTAACTAATACTGAACCTAATTTTAAATCGTTTGCAATATCTGCAACTGCTCCTTGACCTCCAACTTTAGCAAAAACATATCCTGGAATATTTTTTCCCGCACCAGGACCTATTTTGGATAGTTGAGTGACAACTTTTCCAGATAATTTTGCAAAATTTACACGTATTCTACTAACCATAATATAACATTATAATTATTAGATATTTAAAAATATTGTTTTTTTAACTTCAAAAGATAAAAATTAAAAAAATATCAAAAATTTCTGATATTAATTAGAAAAATAATAAAAATATTTGGAAAAAAAGAAAAAAAGTCAAAAATAAATTCCAACATTGAACAAAAAATAAATAAGTACCAACTAATTAGTAGTTGGATTATTAATATTTGTTTGCGGAACTTTATCTGCAACTTTAGAACCGATGTTTCTCATTTTTTCAATGAGTTTATCCTTATTTGACCCACTAATCAAAATGTTTTCTAAAACATCACTTAAAGTTTCGGTTGGAATGATTTCAATCATGTTCTCATATTTCTTCTCAATCATAACATCCTTCAAGTTAGATTTTGGAATCAATACTTTTTTCATTCCAGCTTCTGCAGCTGCTTCAATTTTAGCAGTTGCTCCTCCAATAGGCATAACATCTCCACGCACATTAAGTGAACCTGTCAATGCTACTGTCTGGTCGATTGGAATTTCCTCAATCGCAGAAATTACAGCAGTTGCAATACTTACACTAGCGGAATCCCCCTCAACACCATCATAGGTTTGGATGAATTGAACGTGAATATCATATTGGGAAATATCCTTGTTTGTGTATTTTTTGATTAATGCACTTACATTCTGAACAGATTCCTGTGCGATTTCACCTAACTTACCGGTAGCAATTATTTGACCTCCACTTTTTGATTGTGTAGGTGCTGCTTCAGCTGCAATAGGTGATACAATACCGCTTCTGTCCCCTATGACTGCAAGACCATTTACAAGACCAATTCTGCCACCTTCTGAGGAAACCATACTGTAGTCTTTTCTTTGCATGATTGATCTGTCAGCGATTTGCTGTTCAAGAGTTCTGGCGAATTTTTTAGCTTCAAGAACATGCTCAGCTGTTACAATTTCAGCTCCTTTTTCAATTGCCACATCTCCTGCGGAACGTACTAAACCGCCTAAATCACGTAATCTTAAAGTTAATGCATTTTGTTTTCCAGATCTTCTTTTTGCTTCCATGATTATTTCATCCAATGCATCCGGAGCAAAGTGAGGAATTCTTCCATCGTTTTTAACTTCCTGAGCTACGAACTGAACGAGTTTTTCTCTGTTTTCAGTGGTGTCATCCATATAATCTTTCATGAACACCTCATAACCATATCCTCTGATTCTGGATCTCATTGCAATGTGCATTCCTTCAAGCACCTGAAGGTTTCCTGATGCCACAAGCACAAAATCACATGGCACTGCCTGGGACCTTACCATTGCACCACTTGAGTTTTCACTTTGACCTGTGATTGCATATTGCTTTTCCTGCATTGCAGACAACAGTTCCTGTTGGGTTTTCATACTCATTGTACCTATTTCGTCAATGTATAAAACTCCCCTGTTTGCCTTGTGAATCATGCCCGCTTCAACACGTTCGTGTGCAGGAGTTCCTAATCCTCCTGATTGGTAAGGGTCGTGACGCACATCACCTAATAATGCTCCAGCATGTGCACCTGTTGCATCCATAAATGGTGCAAATCTTGATTCCTCATTATTAACCAATAATTTTGGAGACATGTTATTGGTTTTTGGTTTGATTTGTATTGATATAAGTAAGATTAATGCTGCTGCAATGATGGATTCCAATAATCTTCCGTACATGAATCCTATTACCAGTATTCCTCCTATTGCAAACATTGTAATAATAGTCTTTCTTTCTTCATGACCTTTTGCAGAGCCTTTTGTTGCCCTTACTATTTTTTTACCTTCTCCAGCAGGTACCGCTCTGACTAATGGGTGGTTGTTGTCTTCCATATTAGGATATACTAATACATCTTGAAGTGTTTCGTGAGGCAATATCTGTGCCATACCTTTTGCAAGCATTGATTTACCGACACCAGGATCACCAATAAGCAAAACGTTCCTTCTTTGTTTTGCAGCTTTTTTAATTGTTTCAATGGACTCTTCATGTCCGATAACTTGATCAATTAATAAAGGTGGAACTTCAATATCCTGTGAGCTTTTAATATTATTATAATCTAACATAGGTTTGGTTTCTTCACCATCATCAGCTTCCATGATTTCTGGTTCAACGATTACTTCTGTAGAATCTTCAGTTGATTCCCTTTCTTCTAATTTCATAAACAAACCTCACTTCGTATTAAATTCATCATTAAAAAATTAAGTTTCATATACTATTTAAATATTATTTAGATATCACAATATATAAAAAGGTTTCCATTTTAGTAAATAAAAGTTACTAAAATAATTTTTGATAATAATAATATCGAAGATAATAAAATACATATCAATATTTTAAAAATAATTAAATAATGATTATTTAATAAAAAAAAATATTTTAAAAGTTTAATACACTTAATACAAAATATTTCCAATAAATAGATAAAACTATATATTAAAAACTTGATATAATTAACTACAATATAAATTTTTCAATAATTTATTATTGTTAATCGAGTTTGTTGGTATGATTTAACATCAGTCTTATAGTATTAGATAAACCCCGATGTATCCAAAATCATACCTCAAATAAGATTAAATTAATCTCATTTTTAAATTATTTATAATATTACTGCAATATATTCTATCATGACAAACTGTATCATGGTTCAAGGAACATCATCAAATGCCGGAAAAAGCATGCTCGTAGCTGCACTATGTAGAATTTATAAAAACAGAGGATATAAAGTGGCACCTTTCAAATCCCAAAACATGTCACTGAACTCATACACCACAAAAGAAAACGGCGAGATAGGAATTGCACAGATGCTACAGGCAGAAGCGGCAATGATAGAACCAAGCATACACATGAATCCGGTTCTTTTAAAACCAAAAGGAGACTTCACATCCAATGTCATAATCCAGGGAAAATCAATTGGAGACATGGACTTTTACGATTACCAGCACAAATACCATGATAGAGCATTTGATGCAATAAAAGAAAGTTTTAAAATACTGTCAGAAGAATACGATATCATAATCATTGAAGGGGCGGGATCTCCTGCTGAAATCAACATGCGTGACCAGGACATAGCAAACATGGAAATCGCACACATGGCAGAGGCAAATGTCATTCTAATAGCAGACATTGAAATGGGAGGAGTGTTTGCTGCAATTGCGGGAACATATGTATTATTGGATGATTATGACAGGTCAAGACTTAAGGCAACTGTCATCAATAAATTCAGAGGTAATTTGGATATACTAAAACCCGGCCTTGACAGAATTGAAGAAATTACCGGCGAACCTGTACTTGGCGTTTTGCCATATGATGAAACATTGAGATTGCCTGAAGAGGATTCAGCTTCTTTGACAACTCATGTCTTTGCAGAGGACATGCCAATTACAATTGGAGTCATACGCCTTCCAAAAATAGCGAATTTTACAGATATCGACCCATTTGAGTATGAAAGTGATGTGGCGCTTAAAATGATTGGAGTAAATGACGATATTGGCGATGTTGATGCGATAATAATCCCCGGAACACGTAACTCAACAGAGGATATGTATGCACTTCGCCAAAGCGGCCTTGCAGATAGGGTAATTGAAAAATCAAATGAAATTCCGATTGTTGGAATCTGTGGAGGCCTGCAGATTTTAGGAAATGTAATACATGATGAGGACAAGCGCGAATCCAAGCATGGAACCATTAAAGGATTGGGACTTTTAGATATTGAATCAAGCTTTTCAAGAAAAGGTAAAATCGTTACACAGTCAACAGCAACAATACCTGCAGACATTGATGGAATTGCAGGAGAAATCTTTAAAGACATTATCGGTGAAGAAGTGACCGGTTATGAAATCCATGAAGGAACAACCGAACTGATTTCATCATCAAGCTTACTGAACATTAAAAAGGGTCAGGGAAATAACGAGGACGGTAAAATCGATGGTGCAAGCAGTGGAAATGCATTTGCAACATACTTCCACGGAATATTCCACAACTACAATTTCAGAAGAGAATTCTTAAATTACATAAGGGTTAAAAAAGGCCTTGAAGCAAAATATGGTGAAGACCCTTACGAAACCCAGAAAGATTATTCCTTAAACAGATTGGCTGAAATCGTTGAAGAGAATCTGGATATGGACATTATCGATAAATTACTGTTTGAAAAATAGAAAAAATCAATAAAGTTAAAATCTTAAAAGATTTTAACCCTTTTTTTGAGAATTGACTAAATATTGTTTTTAGTGTGCTTTGCCCATACCTTTTCATTGTCGCTGGCTGAAACCTTATTGTCTGCCATCACACCAACCAGCTCATGAGCAACATACGGTTCTTCAAGATAGCTAATCTCATCACCTGTCAATGCCAAGTCAACTGAATTGACGGCACCTTCAACGTGATGAGGCTTTGTTGCACCCACAATTGGAGATGTGACCTTTGTTAAAAGCCATGCAAGTGACACTTCAGTCATTGATACATCATAATTTTCTGCAAGCTCACTGACCCTTTTTATGATTTCTGCATCCTTATCCTCTGTTGACTGGTATTTCAGTTTGGCATAGAAGTCTTCATTTAATCGTTTAGATTCTTCACCTGGAAGCCTTGAGAGTCTTCCGGATGCAAGGGCGCTGTAAGGTGTTGTTGCAATATTGTCTGCCTTGCACAATGGAATCATTTCACGTTCCTCTTCCCTGAAAATCAGGTTGTAATGGCCCTGAATTGAAACGAACTTATTGAATCCCTCAGCATCTGCAAGTGCATTTGCCTTTGCAAGCTGCCAGGCAAAGCAGTTTGATATTCCAATGTATTTGACCTTGCCCTCTTCGATTACTTCGTTTAATCCTTCGAGAATATCATATATCGGAGTGTTATAATCCCACATGTGATAGATGTATAGGTCAATATAGTCAAGTCCCAAATTTTCAAGGCTCTTATCTACAAAATCGTGGATGTGCTGTTGGCCTGTGATATTGTTTTTGATTTCCTCTTCTGTTCTTGGCAAAAACTTAGTTGCCACAACCACATCACTACGATTGGCATTTTCCCGTATTGCCTTTCCGACATATTGCTCGGAGGTTCCGTTCTGATAGCCTATTGCAGTATCGTAGAAATTTATACCATTGTCCAGACCATTTGTTATTATTTCAACGGATTCCTCCTCAGGCAGTGTCCATGTGTGCATTCCGTTTTTAGGATCTCCAAATCCCATACAACCCATACATATTCTACTAACATTTAATTTTGAGTTTCCAAGTTTAGTATACTTCATTATTAAACCTTCTTCATAATATAAAATACATAACTGTAATCTTTGCTGTTTTGCCTGTAAGTTTTAATTTCCTTTTTAAGCTGTCCTACAAAGTCCTGAGCAGACTTATCATTATTTAATAAGTTTAAATTTTTCTCCAAATTTAGGTGATATTCCTCCCACTCTGATTTTGGAACAACAACATAATCTATGAACTCATAACCCAAATCCTGAATTTGTTTTATCTTATTTTCAATAGTGTCCACTTCTTCATAGATATTGTCCCAGAAATCCCTACTTTCCTTTGAGGGTTTTTTAAGCCAGCTAACATCTGAAACTATCATGTAACCTTCTGGCTTCAATAATCTCTTCCATTCGCTCAATCCTTTCTTGAAACCAATTATTTCAATTCCAGCTTCACAAAATAATATATCAAATTCCTCATTTGCAAAATCAGGATCTCTCATGTCCATTTGATAGGCAAATACTCTGTCGACCAAATCATTTTGAGATATTTTTTCATCCAAAATCTTTTTGTAATGCTTGAACAGGTCAAATCCTTCAACAGTTGAGTTTTTAAAGTAATTTGCTAAAAGAATTGTTGATGAACCCACTCCACAGGCAATATCAAGAATATTCAATTCATCATCATTATTGATATCTAGTTTATCCAACGATTCAAGAGCGGTTTTGTCACTTCCCGGAGATAATCTGTCCAAATCCCTGTAGGCAGTGTAAAAATATAAGGGTATTTCCATGATTATTTTTTTAAAATTAATGTTATATAAAAATATAATAAAAAGAAAAAAGATTATTTCATCTCTTTTTCCCAAATTCTAATGGTATTGACGTTTGCTTTATCAGCTAACTCTTCCATGGTTCTGATTTCATCATCACTCAATTCAATTTCAACCGCTTCAGCAGCATCCTCGACATGATGGACTTTTGTAGCGCCGATGATTGGAAGGGTTCCTTTTGCCACTGCCCAAGCTATTGGCAATTGTGCAACTTTAGCATCATGAGCTTCGGCAATTTCTGCAATTGCTTTATTTAACTCTTCAATTTCAGCCAGACTGTCCCCATATGCATTTGCACGGTCTGATCCTTCAGGGAATGGATGTTCAGTATCATATTTTCCGGACAGTGCCCCCTGCTCCAATACCATGTATGAGAAAAATATTATGTCATTTTCCCGACAGTATTCGAGGATTCCTGAGTCTTCAGATGAACGGTTTAAAAGACTGTAATGGTTTTGAACTGCACCAAGTTTCAATCCTGCTTTTTTAAGGATTTCATTAGCCTCCTTGATTTCAGCAAGATTGTGATTTGAAACACCAATCATTTTAATGTCATGTTCCTTAGCGGTTTCGACTAATTTTTTGGTCCAGTCAAGTGCTCCGACAGGGTTGTGTATCCAGAATATGTCTATTTCATCAACACCCAATATTTTTGCACTGTTTTCATACATTGAAGTTACTTCATTTGCTTCAAACATTTCGGCAAGCTGAGGTGTGAATTTGGTTGAAATTACATAGTCTTCACGATTTGAAGTTCTTAGAAATTCTCCTAAAACCTCTTCAGATTTTCCCATTCCATATACATAAGCAGTATCCCACAGGTTTAAGCCCAGTTCCATTGCATTATCATAGATTGGTTTTAAATCTTCAGGTTTATGCTCGTTTCCGAATGTTCCATCGTTACCCCATGCCCATGCACCGAGAGCAATTTTTGGAAGTGTATCTTTTAATGTCATGACTTTATATTTAAAAATATGATTATAAAAAGGTTAAAGTGACACCTATGACACCTAAAACTTATTATAATACAACAATAAGATAATAAAAATATATGACATATTTTGATTTTGAACTTACACACTGCCCTGTTGAACTATCCCTTGATATCATCAATAGAAAATGGGTTTTACAGATTATCTGCGATATGTTCTTTGGCAAATCTCGTTTCAGTGAGTTTCAAGAGGGAAGACCTGAACTTTCCAACAAGGCATTGTCAAGAAGCCTGAAATTCATGGAGGAACAGGGTTTGATTGAAAAAATGGTGGATGACACAAATATTGAATATTTTTTAACCGAAAAAGGCAAGTCATTAAATAAACTGATTTATGATTTGGTCGAATATACTTTAAACAACAACAGAGAATTATATAGTGAAGAAACCATTGTTAAAGCAAAAGAAGGGTTTAAAAAACAGTTATTGGACTGAAACCATCACAATATTTTAAAAATAAAAAAAATAGAGGAAAATCCTCTAAATTCCAAATATCAAGTAGAGTATAAATACAACAAATAAAACCCATACGAGAGGATTTAATTCCTTATATTTTCCAGATGCAACTCTTGTAATGACATAAGTACAGAATCCGAATGCAATACCTAATGAGATTGAGTAGGTTAAAAGCATCATTAAGATTGTCATGAAAACAGATGCAACAATAGCCATTTCATCCCATTGGATTTCTTTTATCTGAACAAACATCAGGATACCGACAATCACCAATGCAGCGGAAGTAACTGATGAAGTGAACAGTGCCAATACTGTAGGAGAAATGAATACTGATAAAATGAATAATATACCAGTGACAATTGCAGTAATACCTGTTCTTCCACCAAGACCGATACCTGTTGCACTTTCAACATATGCTGTAACTGTACTTGATCCAAAAATAGCACCTACAATTCCACCAAGCGCATCACTTATAAATGCCCTGTTGATTCCTTCAGTGGTACCGTCCTCATTTTCGTATCCGCATTCTTTAGCAAGAGGAATCAAGGTTCCTGTTGTATCAAAGAAAGTAACGAATAATAATGAGAATAAAATCACTATCAAACTTGGTATATTCTTAAACAATTCCCCGAATCCGGAAAGGAATCCTCCAAATACACTGAAATCTAAGTTGAATGAAATCCAATTAGCAGGAAGCGCAGGCATTATAACATCAGGTGAAGCGTAACCAATTGCAGTATATATAACTCCTATAATTGCAGTTATCAATAAACCGAAGAACACTGCTGCCGGAACTTTTCTAACATATAATACCAATGTTATTATAATACCGATTAAAGCAAGAGTTACCGGTGGTGAAACCAAACTACCAAGACCAACAATTGTTGAAGGGTCACTTACAATAATTCCCGCATTGGCAAGACCCAAGAATGCCAAAAAGAAACCTATACCCGAACCTATAGCCAATTTCAAATCTTTAGGAATTGCATTTAAGATAGCTTCCCTTAATCCGACGATGGTGATGATGAAAAATATTACACTTGATAAAAATACGGCTGCCAGTGCAGCATTCCATGAAAGACCCATACCCAAAACAATAGTATAGGTAAATATTGCATTTAACCCCATTCCTGCCGAAAGACCAACAGGATAATTGGCAAGAATACCCATAATAATACATGCGATACCAGAAGCAAGAGCGGTTGCAATGAACACTCCCTCTAAGGGCATACCCGTTTCAGACAACATTCCAGGATTAACCCCTAAAATGTAAGACATTGCAAGGAAAGTGGTAATACCCGCTATGACTTCTGTTTTTATGTCAGTATTATTTTCTTTTAATTTAAAAAATTTATTTAACATATAACACCTCACAATGATATTATTTATATTCAATTATAGTAATAAATTTTCGCCAAAACCAAAAGTATGTTAAAAAAAAATCGTTTTTTATATTTGAAAAAATCATTCTTCAAGTATATTATTCAATTAATTATATCAAAATTGAAAGCAAGTTTATTTCCATTTCTGTTTTTTGAATATTCCATTCACTGAAAACCACATCCTATGACAAACATCAGATTTATCATGATTGTATTGGTTAAACTAATTAAGTTACAATTAATTCAAATAATTTGAAATTATTGTAACTCATCAATTCACAAACACTATTTGAATTGATGAGTTTATATTATTTTTTTATTTTATATATATGCCACACTTAAAAAGGAATTATTTTTTACAGACATTATTTTTAATGTAATGCTTCCACCATCATATTAAAACTAATTAAAATACCACCAATTTAATTTGTGCTAAAATTAATTATTCGGCAAAATAATTCATGTTGAAAAAATCATGAAGATTTGGTTGACCACATTATCTGCCAAAATGCAATTTAACATGATACTGACACATTAGGAGATTGGACCCCATAATTATTGCTTGAACACTCTGGCTCAAGAAGCCAGAGAATTCATAACAATAATGTTAAAATAGAGAAATATTGAAGTTAGAATAAGATATTACTTCTGAAATAAACTCTTCAGCAGTTTTTGGATCATCATAATCATTAAAAGGACTTTTATTGGTGTCCAACTCTTTAATTTTTTCAATTTCATTTTTATTTAAACTAAAATCAAAAATATCAATGTTTTCTTCCATCCTTTCTGTTTTAACAGACCTGCATGAAAAAGGAATATCCCTATCAATTAACCATCTTAAAATTACCTGTACTGTGCTTTTATCATATTTCTCGGCAATTTCAGAAAGAATCGGATTTTCAAATAAATTATTTAACCCTTCAGAAAGAGGACCCCAACTTTGATGAGCCACGCCCAAACTGTTCATGATTTCATTAGCTTCGTATTGCTGGAAATATGGAGTTGTTTCAACCTGATTGACCTGAGGGACTATGTCAAAGTTCATGGTTAAATCAACTAGGCGGACAGAATCAAAATTTGAAACACCAATTGACAAAACGGTTCCCTCTTTTTGCAAATCCTGAAATGCGCGGTATGATCCATAATAATCTCCAAACGGTTGATGAATAAGCAGTAAGTCAAGATAATCAGTTTGTAAATCCTGCAATGTTTTGTTAACCGCCTTGATGGTTTTATCATACCCTGAGTTACTTACCCAATTTTTACTGGTTAAATACAGTTCTTCTCTTGGAATTCCTGATTCCTTTATTGCTTGGCCAACTTCTTTTTCATTATAATACACTTGTGCATTATCAATTGAAGTATATCCCGCATTCAAAGCATCAATAACTGCTTTTTTTGTCTTTCTAGGTTTTATTTCATAAACCCCATAACTTATAAATGGTATTTTTTCACCATTATTCAATTTTTTAAATTCCATATTATCAAAATCCTGTATTTTTAAAAGTTTTATTTGTCCATTACGTATTCAACAGTATTGAATCCCAAAACTTCCGCAAATTTAAAAAGATTTTCTGGGAAGTTATGCTTTAGGTGTTCAAGATTTTCCTGTTCACCATCGTATTTGATATCAACATGGATATTGTCAGGATAATCTATGACCAATATTTCCACATATGTGCCAGGTTCATTTGTATCAAAAATCACATCAAAGATCTTATTTACATTATCACAGAATACATCATCTGCATTTAAATCTTTCAAATGATTTAAACATTCTTTTCTAGCATTCAAATCATTATCTGTCAAGACAAAGTTTTTGGTTTTATGAACCAAATCCTCCTCAACAAAGAAAAGTCCGCTGTATTTTGACTCCCTTCTTTGAATTAATTTAACACCAATGACGATAACAATCATTGAGAATATACATGATATCGAAAATCCTATCCACATTCCGTTAGGTCCTATTAGATGATATAATCCTACTACGGTAGCTAATGGAAGTACAAGTGTGAATAGAACTGATATAAATGATGAGAAAATCGGCCTTTCAATGGCTTCATAATAAAATACCAACATGTTAGGAATCACTGAGAGGATAAAGTAAAATGAGAATAACTTGAGAGCATTGATTGCAAAACCGGCCATCTCAACATGATTGAAATTATAAAGAGCCAAAAATGCCTGAGGCCATATCCACAGGACAGCAGTCAATATTACTGCACAGGTCATTGTAATAATAAGGGACATTCTAATCAAGTGGTTTAAATTTATATAATCATGTTTTGTATAATATACCGGAACGATTGATGTCAGTGTCTCTGAAACTCCAATGTCAACAATACTTGCAAGCACCAATGCATCCATACATAACATATATGTGGCCAATCCAACATCTCCCAAAACTGATGCAAGGAAAATGTTCATGAAATAAACGAATATTACATCAAAAATACCTATACTTGCCCCCGGGAAACCCACCTTAATCATGTGCCCAGTGGTTTTTAGGAAAGTCCTGATTTTAAGTGCTGAGCGAACAAAGCGGAATGTTCTTTTTTTATTGAAAATGTAAATTAAACAGATTGCAAGACCAATTATATATCCTATAAGTGATGCTAATGCTGCTGAAGCCATGCCCATTCCGGAAGATAAAAATAAATAATCCAAAATAATATTGACGACATTAGCCACTATAATAACAGCTGATGCCAAGTTTGGCTGACCGTCTACACGGATATATTGGGTAAGCACTGCAGCAAGTGTGGATACAACAAAACATCCATACAGATATTTGGAATAATCCATTACAAGAGGCTTTGTGGCAGCTGAAGAACCTAAAAAGGTAGCGATTTCTCCAAAGAACAACAAACAAAAAATTGCCATTATAGATGTTGCAACCAATGACACGAAAATTGATGTTGTAAAGTAACGGTTACTTCCATCAACATCAAATTCAGCTTTTTTATTTACAGCTATAATTTGTCCTCCAAGCCCGAATAACCATTCAAAAACAGTTACCAATAAAACCATGGGTTCCAAAACCTCAATTGCAGCAACTGCATTTGGTCCGATAAATGTTCCAACAAAGAATGAATCAATTACCGAACTTATGTTTAAAGCCATTACTATAAGTAAACTAGGCAATAACAATTCTTTAAATTTACTGTCTGCTATCTTAAAATTCATATTAATCTCCCTCATTTAATCAAAATAATGTACCTCATTCAAATAACTTATAAACCTTTCAAGATACTTTTCATCACATTCAGGCCAGCTGAATCCTAATGAGTCAAGAATATCCAATGTCTGATCTATTTTTACCAGTTCATCATAATCTCCTTCGACTTCTTCGGCTTCACCTTCAATGTCAAAGTCATCAATACTCAAATCGGCAGTAATCATTCCCTGAATGTTTTCGTTCATGTTGTCCTCATAGATTTTTCTAAACTCTTCGGGAGTGACCTCCTCAATATCAAATCCGATTGAACCTAAAGCATCAAATATGTCTCTGTTAGGTATTAGCTTATCACTTACAGCATGGAATATTAATGATTCTTTTGGAGTTTTGGCAAGGGCAAGTGTTGCCTTTGCCACATAATCAATCGGACTTAATTCAACAAGTTCTTCGGAAATTGGAGCAATTGTTGCCTTTAAGTTCTTAATGGCTTTAATGTTATTCAAGAATGCATTTGTGTCAAAGTTTTTCTGGAATCTGCCATCTGAGTAACGGCCCATGAGGTTTCCTACCCTTATTATTTTTACATTCATGCCTTTTAAAGCCTTTTCAAGAACCATTCTTTCTGCAAGGAACTTACTGTTCAGGTACTTGTTTGACAAGTCTTGTCCCCAGTATAGGGTTTTTTCATCACAGTGGACATTTTCAATATCGGTGTCTTCTGTGAATTCATCTAAAACACTGGTTGTTGATATTTGAACATAATTGATGTTGTTTGCTTCAGCAAATTCCAGACCATTGACAACACCATCAACGTTGACTCTGAATATGTAGTCATCATAGGTGTAGTGTTTTACTATTGCCGCACAGTTAATGATTGTGTCAATTGGACAATCCTCTAGCTTTTTGAAGTCATCCAGGTTGGTAATGTCTCCTTCACTTAGAATTATGCGTGATCCGATAAGGTCTGTGAAGTCTTCATCGAAGTAGTAATTCATCAAATCGATTAGACGTTCTTCACAACTGTCGAATTTGCCTTTTCTAATCATACAGTAAACGGTTCCATTTTCATTTTTAATGTATTCGTATAATACATGAATACCCAAGAAACCGGTTACTCCAGTTAACAGGACATTGCCCAGCTCGAGATTTGTTCCTTTTGCATAGTTTTCAAAGGTGTTCTGTTCAAGAAGCTTGTGGATTTGAGTGTAGTCATAGTTTTCAATAATGTCAACATCCAAGTCCTCAGATATTCCATCACCAGACAGGAAGGCAGCCAATGCTCTTGGAGTTTGGTTTCTGAAAATATCATCATATTTAACATTATAATCCTGCTTAAGCAATTCAATGATTAGTTTAGATGCTATAAGGGATGTTCCCCCTATTTCAAAGAAGTTATCCTCTGCACCAACGATTTCTATGTCAAGGATAGATGAGTATATTGCACAGATTGTTTGTTCCAGCTTGTTTTTAGGAGCAACATAATTTAATTCCAATTTAGGTTCAGGCAATGCCTTAACATCAGTTTTTCCGTTAGGGGTTTGAGGCATTTCATCAATCTGCATGAACACAGTCGGAACCATATATTGGGTTAATCTTTCACCAAGGTAAGCTTTAAGCTCGTCTTTGTTGATTTCTGCATCTGCTGTGAAGTAAGCGCATAAGTGTTCATTGTTTCTTATTTCCTTGATTACAACAATATTTTGCTTGATTTCAGGGAAGTTGGATATGTTGGATTCAATTTCTCCAATCTCAATTCTCAATCCTCTAAGCTTGATTTGATTGTCAATTCTTCCTTTGATGTCAATTTCACCATTTGGAAGTTCAATTGCATAGTCTCCACTTCTGTAGTATGGAATATCATCAATTGTCATATACACTTCTTCTGTTTTGTCAGGCATGTTGTAGTATCCCTGACCTACGCCGACTC
>NZ_CAMJUE010000007.1 GCF_946408925.1 uncultured Methanobrevibacter sp. | reverse complement strand
AGAAATCTAATATATCCATTACTGTTACAATACCTAATAATTTTCCAGAACCAGGGTCAGTGATCGGTAATCTTCTAAATTCATGTTCCATCATTACTTTAGCAGTGTCTTTTATACTTTTTGAAGGAGGAATTGAAACAACATCTCTTGATGCTATAGCCATGATGTCTCCTTCCCTATCATGAACTTTTGTTTTACGTTCAACTGAGCCTGTGTTTGATTTTCTGTTAATAGATGTTTTATCTTTCATTTTCACACCTCTATTTACGATTGCTATCCCAAAAATAAAAATCAATAAAATATTAAAAACAATTCACTCAATATCCAAAATCTTATGTATTTGAGGAATGGTGGAAACTTCAAAATATTGACCAACAACTTCGGAAAACTCAAATAATTTAAAATTAAGGTTTTTCCATTCTCCTAATGGACTAGAAGGTTGGATAATTATTTTAAGGTTGCTTTTGCTCGAAATATTTTGTGATAATTTTTCAACTACCTCTTTAAATGACTTTATTCTTGTTGATGGCAATATAACTACTTTACAATATACATTTATAGAATTGATTATTAATAAATTTAGTGATTTAATTTCATTTAAAAAAATTGAATTATCAAAATCACTATCAAAATGCTCAGGCAACTTAATATCCAGAGAAACCATATCCAATTTTTCAATTGACAATATGTTATCCGGCAAAGTTCCATTAGTCTCAAGCATTATTTTTAAATCGAAATTTCTGCTGACCTCAGATATGAAGTCAGGATATAGACTTGGCTCACCTCCGGTAAATGAAATGGTTCTGCAGTCAGGAGTAATCAGTTTTTCTATTTCCCCGCAGACCTCTTCAGGAGTCATCAAAGTTCCTGATTTTTCAGATTTACTGTCATTGGTGTCGCAATAGTTGCAATTCAGGTTACATCCGGCAAATCTTACAAAAATTTGCCTTTCGCCTATAAGCAGACCTTCACCCTGAAATGAAGAAAATATTTCAATGATTGGAGCTTTCATTCAAAAACCTTTTTATATTCGGCACCCTGACCGATTCCTTCATTTACACAGACTGCAACATATTCCAGATTATCATAAGTTTCCGCCAATTTTTTAGCCAAGGTTTCAGCGAAAAACTTTGACAGCTCTTCGGCTGAAGTGTAAGGAAGAGGCAATAAAACACAGTCCTCAACCGGAATTGTGTATCCCTTATCCTCGATTTTGAAATAAACAGACTTTTGCTTTTGCAGTTCAAAAATTGAATTTTTTTTCTTGTCAAAGTCCTTGAAATCAATTAAATCATTATAAACCGGAACCAGTAATCTGTGGTCCAGTTCATCACAAATCGCCTTTGTGTATTTTTTAACATCCTTGAAATCGACTACAAAATCAAAGTCCCCTGATCGTTCACCTTCAATTTCAACATCAACAAAGTAGGAGTGTCCGTGAATGTATCCGCATGATTCATGACCCGGAATTACATGTGCTGAAGAGAACCTTAAATTTGATTGTATACCGTTTACTAAAATTTTCATCCTAACACCTTAGTTTTGCTTATATCATTTTCAATTGTTTCAAGCTCTTCAATGAATCTTGAAACTGTTTTATTGATTAATTCCAATATATTATTTTCTGTAAAAACTTGTTGATTATTTATTTTAATATCATATAAACCTATTGTTTCAACATCATCTGGTGTTCCCCTGTCTTCAAGGTTAAGCGCAAAATGAATTTTTGCAGAACTCAATGAGACACTTGCAATAGATATTGATAATTTTGCCCCGTCCACAAATATATCATCACCTTCCCTAGTGGTGGCAACGCCATATTCTGTGAGAATCTCTCTGAAAATCATCACCAACAATCTTTGTCTTAAATAGGCAATTCTCATGTTTGTAGGTTGCTGATCAAAGAATTCACAAATGAAATTTACCATATAATTTGATTTGATTTCAAGACCGACATCAGCAAAATCCTTTAGATTATCCGGAGTGATATTAACAGGACCAATCCATGTTATTATTGATGATCCGTATATTCCAAATTCTTGAAACGCCCATGACGGATTAATCTGACTTCCATCATATTCAAAAATTTCGTCAATATGTTTATGAGTAATTGTCATGATAAAACCTATATTCAATTTTCAAATTAATTTATGTATCTAACAAGTATTAAACTAACCTAATTTTAAAAAATTATTGAATTTGAATTGATGAATATAGATGGGCAGGATTGTTTTGTTGAGCATCACTTCTTAAATAAAAATAATTATAATTATGATAAATATAAATGAATATTGATTCGATTAACAGTGGAATAATGATAGCTTTTTTTAATTTAAATGTGGTGTAAAAAAATAAGAAAAATAAAATAAGAGATTGTGTTTTAATCCCCTATTTATTTAATTTTAACTTTTCCCTTAAGAGTGTTTGTAACATATGTTGCAGAATATGCGTATTTTTTACCCTTCTTAAGTTTTTTAGTAACTTTAGCTTTAATAGTTACTTTAGCAAGACCTTTAGAATTGGTTTTAGCCTTATAGGTTTTCTTATTAAACTTAAATTTAATTACTTTACCGCTAATGCCCTTACCGTTAGACCATTTGAGTGTAGCTTTTAAGATTAATTTCTTACCTTTTTTAACTGAAACAGTCTTTTTAACCAATTTAAGAGTTTGTTTTACAACTAATTTATTGTTAACTTTGAAGTTCTTATATTCTGCAATTATATCATAGGTTTTAGGGTTCAAATTGATTTTCAAATTAGAATAACCATTCTTATCTGTTTTTGAAACATAATGAATAGTGTTTACATAAATATCAATAATTTCACCCTCACCCACAGGTTTACCATCATCACCAATTACCAATACGTCCCAGTGTGAACCGTCACGGAAGTCCATGGTTAAATCCTTATTGTATATTAACCTAGGAACAATGCTGAGTTTTTTGGTAACATTTTCACCAGTTACAGGATTAACTGAAGATATGGTATATTCACCAACTGGCAATGTTTCAGACAATCTTGCAATACCATGAGATTCGGTTTTTACAGTGTAGGACTTACCGTTTACAATAAATGTTACAGTAGTGTTTACCAGCACTTCACCAAACTCATTTGTAAATACTGCTTCATAATCAAACTGACTGTTCCAACCTCTTACCAGATGATCCACAACATTAACTGTAGGTAAGTTGATCGGCATGTTTACATGAGTTCTGTTGGATTTTGAAACATACTTGTCATCACCGTCATAGCTTACGTCAATGTCATGTGAACCTACAGGAATGTCTTTTACGGTTACGATTGCAGTACCGTTTTCATCAAGAGTTACAGGGATTGTCTGATCACCAATCTTGATTGTTGCATTTCCGGTAGCATCGCTTGGAGCCTGCACCTTGATGGTTGCGGTTCCGTTTGCCTTATCCACATTTACAACTTCAACATTGACAGGATATTCGCTTACCTTAGGAATGTCAACTGTTGTGTTCTGTACGATTGGGTCTTTTCCTTCAGGAGTGTATGTTACTGTTGCGTCTTTAACGCCCGGATTGCTTCCGTCTACATTGACTGTAGCTGTGCCGTTTTCAACTTTTGCAGTGTATGGAACACCATCAACAACAACTGTTACCTCACCGGTTGCGTTTTCATCGCCCACATCAACTGTGACAGGTGTTGTATTGCCGTTGTTTGCACCTGCAGTCAATGTGATTTCCGCCTGTACAGTGAATGTTTTTGAAGCTGTGCTGTTTGCATATTTATTATCACCCATGTAGGTTACTACCGCTTCATAATTGCCCGGTTTAAGACCTTCGATTGTGAATGTTGGCATTCCGCTTCCTAAATCTGCATAGTAGCAGGTGCCGCTGATGTTGATCAATACAACACCTGTAGCACCAGGTGTCACTGTGACGTTGATAATTTCTGTTTCCCCAACAAGAATGTCCTTAACTTCCAGATCAACACTTGAAGCGAGTTTACTTACTGTGAATTTAGCATCACTTGAATTGGAGTTGTAGTATGTGTCACCATGATAGATTGCTGTAACCACATAATTACGTGCTGTTAAGTTTTCGATGTTGAATGTAACTTCACCAGTGGTTGAGTTGACCTCACTTGTGTATTCGTGACCTGCAAGAACAATTGTCACACTACCGGTTGCTCCTTTGGTAATGTTGACCCTGATTGTTGCGTTTTGACCTACGGTTATGCTTTCAACTTTAACGGTCACTTCAGAAGCTTTTTTAGCATATACTTCAAAGTCTGTGCTGTTTTCAGCATCATCATATTGAGTGTTGCCCGGGAAGTTTACAACAGCAGTGTGAGGACCCACAGGCAAGTCATAAAGCACAAGGCTACCTGTACCGTTTTCAACAAATGTGTGGTAAGTCTTGTTGCCTATGGTTACGGTCACAACTTCAGTGAAGTTTGCTGAAGTTTTGATTATGAATTCCACAGGCTGACCGATGTAAGTGTTGTTTGTCTCAATTGTAATTGAAGTTTTGAGCTTGGTCACTTCAAATGATCCGTTTGTTTCATTTCCGTTGTAGTTACCATCTCCGACATAGGTTACGGTCACATTGTGTTTGCCAACACCTAAACCGGTGATGTTGACACTGGCTCTACCTTTGTTTAAATCAGCATAAACATGAATGCTTCCAATACTGATCAGTACGTTTCCAGTAGCGTTGGAGTCAACAGTCACGTTGATTATTTCGGTTTCTCCAACCTTGATGTCTGTAACTTCAATAGTTATTGGAGTGTCTTTCTTGTGGACTTTGAATGTTGATGTAGTGTTGCATAACTCATATTCAGTGTTGCCCATGAAGAATGCTGACACTACATAGTCACGAGCGATTAGGCCTGGTACTGTAAAGTTGACCTTACCGTCAACAAGCTCACGAGTATATGCCACTCCTGCAATTGTCACATATACCGGACCGTTGATTCCTTTGGTTGCATTCACATAAACTGTAATGTTTTCTCCAACTGTTATATCGGCTACGGTCACATTGATTGAAGTTGAAATCTTCGGACTTACTGTGAATGTGGTTTCGTTATCAATAGCACCGTATTGGGTGTTACCTGGGAAGTACACCTTAACGGTTTGAGGACCTACATTCAATCCGGTTAAGGTGAAGTTGCCTTTACCTTCCTTGATGAAAGCAGTCTGATTTACACCATTTACTTCAATGTATACTACTTCAGTAAGGTTTGCAGAAGTAGTGATGTTCAATACGACATCCTGACCGACAATAATGTTATATCCTTTAATGACAATTGAGGTATCGAGTTTAGTCACATTGAAGCTGCCGGTTGTTGAGTTGGCATAGTACTTATCATCACCGACAAATGTCACATTGACATCATGTTTGCCAACCTGCAATCCTGTAACGTTGACACTGGCCACACCGTTTCTGATTTCAGCGTAGTAGCGAGTACCGTTGATGTTAATCAATACATGACCCTGTGCATCATCAGCCAATGTTACGTTGAGGTATTGTGTGTCTCCCACTTTAATGTCAACCACTTCAAGTTTGACTGTGATATTGTTCTTGTATACGTCAAATGTTGCATTGGCACTGGATGAGAGGTATTTTGCATCTCCACCATACATTGCCTGAACAACATAATGTCCTGCAGCCAAACCGGTGAGTTTTAAAGTAAGATTATTGACATTTACAGTATGTCTTTCACCGTTTACATAAACATCAATGGTTCCTGTAGCATCACTCGGCAGGATTGTCAATTCGATTGTGTTATTTTGGCCAACTTTAATGTTTGAAATCGGCAGGATTCCAACTGTTGAGTTGTTTTTGGATACAATGAATGTGGAAGATCCTGAGTGAGTGATGTTCCTGTCACCTTCATCTGATACAAATACCGCATCAACCTGATGGATGCCTGCAACTAATCTTCCAGTGTAGTTGTATTTTGCTACACTCACATTGCCTGCAGCATTGTATACAAGAGGAGCTGTGAACTTGATGTTGCCGTCAATGGTTATATTTACAATATTACCATCATAGTTGCCCTGAACTGAGATTGTGATTGTTTCATTGTCACCAACATAAATGTTGTGGGTGTCCACATCCAATCCTACACCGCTTGCATATACTTCAAATTCATCAGGGTTTGAAACATTTGACAGGTATTTGTAGTTTTCCTGATATGTGGCAGTCACAGTGTAGTGAGCAACATGAGGTTTTGAGACAATGAGCAGACCTTCACCATTGTTGATGTATACAGTGTAGTCTTCAGATTCAGAACCGTGTTTTACGGTTACGATAGCAATGCCTGTTGCATCTTTAGGACCTGTCACATTAATTAAAACATCATTTCCCTGTGCAACCTTTTCATTTCCAAGAACTTGAACTGTGATTTGTGAGTTGAGTTTGGAAACACTGAACCTGGTTGAGTTTACAGAGGAAGTGTAGTTTGCATCACCCTCATATATTACAGTTACATTGTATGTTCCAACAACCAAGTTTTTAACTGTCAGTACTGCAGCACCATTTTCAATGGTTGCATAATAGTCAGTTCCATTGATATCAATCAATACAACACCGGTTGTTCCGTTAGTGATTTTAACGCTGATTGTTGTAGGACTGTCAACAGTGATGTTTGTTGCAGTCACATTGAGTGCAGATACCTTTTTGTTTACGACAAAGTCCGCTGTACCTCTACTTGAGAGGTAGTAATCATCACCTATGTAAATTGCAGATACATGGTAGTTACGTGCAGTCAGGTTTTTAATGGTTACATTTGCTCTGCTATTGTTGAGCACAAGATTGTAAACGTTACCTGCAATTGAAACAGCCACATTGCCTGTTGCGCCGTCAGTCACATTCACATAAATTGTCATTTCATCTCCAACAGTGATGCTTGTAGCGTTTACTGTCACTGCAGATGCCTTTTTGGCACTTACAGTAATGTTGGTTGAGTTTCTAACCGCATTGTACCTGTCGTTTTCAGGCAGGTATACATAGACTGTGTATTTTTTAGCGGCTAAAGCGAATGGAACTGTGAATGTACCTTTACCGTTTTCAATGAATGATGTGTAGTTTGTACCGTCGATTTCAATGAATATTACAGAGGTTATATTTGCTGAAGTTGTAATGTTGAATGTTTCAGTCTGGACCACTGTAATGTTGGATCCTTCGATTATGATTGAAGTATCCAATTTTGTTACGGTAAATGAAGCGTTTGTAGTGCTGTTGAAGTATTTGTCATCTCCCATGTAGGTTGCAGTAACATTGTATGTGCCGACACCTAAATCATCGAAGAGCACTTCCACATAGCTGTTGTTGAGTCTTGCATATACCCGTATACCGGCGATATCGATTAATACTATACCAGTTGCACCTGAAGTCACATTGATTTTGATTGTTTCGTTTTGACCTACATTAATGCTTGTCACATTAATCTTTATGTCTGATTCTTTTCTGAATACTGTAAAGTCAGTGCTTGTTGAATTGGACAGGTAATCATCGGTTCCGGAGTATGTTGCGGTTACGTGATAATCACGTGCAATCAAGTCAGCTACAGTGAAGTTCACTTTACCGTTGACAACTGCCTTGTTTTGAGGCCTACCTGCAATGTTAAGAGTTACATTACCTGAATTGATAGGATTTCCTTCCATATCAGTTACATTCACATAAACTGTAGCGTTCTGACCTAAAGTAATGTTTGCAACTTTAACTTTAATTGAAACCGGATATTTACCAGTCATGACAAAGTCAGTCTTATTGTATGTGCCATTGTACAGTTCATTTCCATCAAAGAAGACTTCAGCAGTGTAGCTTCCTGTTTTCAATCCGTAAACAGTGTATGTACCTTTACCTTTCTGGATAAATGAAGTGTAGTTTGTACCGTTTACGCGGATTGTTATAACTGAAGTAATGTTGTAGTCTGTTTGAATGTTGAATGTTACAGGGTGTCCGTCAATGATTACAGGATCACATGTAATGTTTATTTTTACATTACGTTTGGTTACATTGAATGCAGCGTTTGCATATGCGGAAGTGAAGTTTTCATCTCCAACATATTCGGCTGTTACATTGTATTCTCCTATAGGCAATTCAGTAATGATTACATTCAATACATTTGAGCCGTTGATTTGTGCATAAACATGCATTTCTCCAAGGGAGATTAAAACATGTCCGGTTGCATTTTCAGGAACTGTCACATTGATTACATCCACTTCATCAACATAACTGTTTGTAACGTTCAGTGTTATTGCAGCAACCTTCTTGTTAACTGTCACATGGCCTGTACCATTGCTTGTCAGGTAATTATTATCTCCACGATAGTATACTGTGAATGGGAATTCACGAGCCGGAAGATTGGAAACTGTAAAGTTAGCAGTGCCGTTTACAAGAGGCATGTTAATGACTTTACCGTAAATGGACAATGATACAATGCCTGTTGCTCCTTTGGTAACATTTACACGGATGACTACATTATCGCCTACAGTAACATCAGTTACATTAACAATAGTAACCTTTGAAGGCAGTTTTGTTGTGACTGTAAAGTTAGTATGGTTGCTTGCAGCCTTGAATCTGGAGTTTTCAGCAAGGTATACATATGCAGTGTGATTACCGGAAGGCAGGTTGTATACTGTGTAGTTTCCTCTGCCGTTTACTACAAATGATGTGTAGTTTGTGCCATTCACACGGATTGTTACAACTTCAGTTATTGTGCTGTTGGTTGTGATTGCGAATGTTACGGAATGACCTTCAATGATAATCGGATTGCATGAAATGACAATTGGAGTCACACGTTTTGTAATGTTGAATGAAGAATTACCGGTTGAATTGAAGTAATTGCTGTCACCGGAGTAGGTTATAGTCACATTATATTCCCCTACAGGCAGATCAGCAACAGGAACCAGGAAGTTGTTTGTTGTGTTAATGTCCACGTAGTGTTTAAAATCAGCAAAGCTGATTAAGACATAACCAGTTGCACCTGGAGTTACAGTTACATTGAATACTTCAGTTTCGCCCACAAGGATGTTTGTGGCATTGATTGAAACTGTTGAGTTTTTCCTGTATACTGTAAAGTCTGTTGCGTTGGTGCTTGTGAGATAATTATCGTTTTCAACATATGTTACGGTTACGTGATAGTCACGTGCGGACAATCCGGATACTGTGAAGTTGACCTTACCGTCGACAACATCCTTGGTTTGAGGATTTCCAGCCATGTTAAGTGTTACTCTACCTGTTAAAGCACCGGTCACATTCACATAAATTGTAGCGTTTTCTCCTAAAACGATATTGGCCACACTAATATTCAAGCTGGTCGGCAATTTACCTGATACTGTGAAGTTGGTCTTGTTGGTAACTCTATCATATTGACTGTTACCTGCAAATATTACCTTAGCAGTATAGTTACCTGCAGCCAATCCTAAGACTGTGTATGTGCCCTTACCGTTTTCGACAAATGTATTGTTGCTTGAAACCTCAGCATTTGTGGTTCTGTCAATGATTTTAACTGTCACCACTTCTGTAACGTTAGCAGATGTTTGAATAATGAAAACAACCGGATGTCCAATAACGATTACAGGTTTTTCTGAAGTAATGTTGATTGTAAGTACACGTTTAGCGGTTGTTAAATTAATATCTGTTTCGTTTGCGAGATAATTGTCATCTCCTCTGAATGTAATGTGTGCAGTGTGATTACCTATTGCAAGACCAGTTACGTTAAACCTTGCAACACCACCCTTAAGTGGTGAGTAGTAGTTTGAACCGTTTACGGAAAGCAATATGTTACCTGTAGCGTTTGTTGGCAGGTAAACATTAATGTATTCAGTGTCTCCTACAGTAGCATTGGTTACAGTGGCACTGATTGGAGCAGATTTCTTGAATACTGTAAAGTCTCCGGTAGCAGTGCTTGACTTGTAGAATGTGTTTTCATTGTATTCCACAGTGAAGTGGTAGCCACGTGCTGCCAGGTTGGGGTATGTGAAGTTTGCAGTGCCGTTTACAACTGTTTTAACAATCGGATTACCCAACATGTAGATTGTTACGGTACCGTTTTGAGCACCGGTAACATTCACATAGATTGTTACGGTTTCACCGACTGTAATGTTGGTCACATTTACTTTTACAGAGGTTGGAAGCTTATCATGCACTGTTATGTTGATTGTGTCGTTTGCAGGCAGGTAATCATCATCACCTTCATAGATTACGGTAACGTTGTGAGTGCCGATATTCTGTCCGAGAACAATTAAAGTACCTACACCATTATAGAGAATAGCAGTGTAGTTTCTATTGCCTATTCTTACAGTCACCTGATCTGTAATCGGTCTTGAAGTGTTTATAGTGAAGTTTGCTTCCTGACCGATGACAATGTCTTTTGCAGTGATTGTAATGTTTACTGGGATTTTTGAGACTGTGAAACTTACATTGGTTGTGTTTGAATTGTAATAATCATCACCAATGTAGGTTGCAGTAACATTATAAACCTTATCATCCAAGTTGGATCTGAGCAATATTGCAGATCCATTTTCCACTTTAACTCTGAAAGTTACGTTATTTACAAATATTTCAACATACCCAGTAGCATTCTTGTTTACAGTAACATTGATTACTTCTGTTAAGTCTTTTGTAATGTCTGTTACGTTTACACTGATTGTTGTGTTTAACTTTATGACTGTGAAGTTGGTTGTGTTTTCTTTTAATTCATAACGATTGCTTGAGAAAGCTGCTCTGATTGTGTAATTGCCGCTTGGCAACCTATCCAATACCAAAGTTGCTTTTCCGGTTGTGGAATTAATCTGTGCAGCTTCATCATATAACTCATCATTAATATAAATATATACCTCACCAACTATTCCTTTTGGAAGTATTACGGTTACAATATTATTGTCAACAACAGTTATCAAATCATCTGCATCAACTGTTAATGAATAATCACTTATTTTGAAAGTTTCAAAAGGAATGAAATCCTCTGCATATGTATGGTTTTCATCACCGGAATACTCTATAAATATTGCGTGTTCACCCGGAAGACTTGGAACGGTTAAATTTATTTTGTTTGTAGTAATCTGTGTGAATTTATAATGAGTTCCATCAATAGTGATTGTTAAATTACCACCATATACACTTTCAGTTAAGGTTACATTAACTTTAATGTTGGTTGAATTACCTGTAACTTTTGTTTCAATATTAGTTTTAATTTGTTTAACTTCAAATTTGGAAGTGTTTGTTTGAATTTCATATTCAACATTTGCATAACTTACAGAAACATTGTACTTGCCAACAGCCAATTTAGTAGCATTATATATGGCAAAACCATTTACAATAGGCACTTCAATAACATCTCCATTGTTAATTGTTAAATTCATTTTGCCGGTGGCATTAAATGGCGCTTCAATAGTTATTGTAGCATTTTCACCGACTATTATGTCCTTAACTGTAATAGGCAGGAGGTATTCCTTGATTTTTGGAATTTCAATTGTAATATTTGTACTGTTTTGCAGGTATCTTGCACCTCCCAGGAATGTAGCGTTGACTGAATAGCTGCCCGGACGTATGCCACTTATATTCAATGATCCGACACCATTGGTAATGTTGATTTGAGTTTTTATTAAATCATTTCC
This sequence comes from uncultured Methanobrevibacter sp., assembly GCF_946408925.1. Taxonomy (GTDB): domain Archaea; phylum Methanobacteriota; class Methanobacteria; order Methanobacteriales; family Methanobacteriaceae; genus Methanocatella. Next base: position 44,857 of record NZ_CAMJUE010000007.1, on the reverse strand, counting down.
AACAGTTATGTTTGCAAGACCATTTGCAAGAGCAGGCAATCTGACAACAATAGTGTCATTGTTTACAAATTCTAATGAAATTGGAGGTACAACCTTGTCAACTCTAAATATTTTTGTCACATTCTTGTCGGCATACTTTTGATATCCTTGGTATCTTACATTGATGTAGTAGGTTCCGGCAGGTAAATCTTTTATTGTAAATGTTGCGTTTCCGTTGGTGAGTTTAACTGAGATTGTATTGTCTGAGAAGTTACCTGAAACCAATACATCTTCTGTTGCGTCACTTGGAATTGAAATGTTTACCAATTCCTCATCATCCACAGTGATATTTGAAACGTTTACAGTTATATCATAATCATCTACTTTATGAGAGGTGATTGTAATTGTTCCGGAATATGGATTATATTTTTCATCACCAGTGTATGATACTGATGGGGAATATGTGGATGATATCGGATATCCTTTAATTGTTACGTTGGCACTTCCGTTAACAAGTTTTGCAGTGTATGATACACCCCGGCTTGTAATGGTTACATTACCTGTTGCATCCTTATCGAGAACAAATGTCACAGTTACATTTTTATCAACATCAACACTTGCATTATAAATCAAGTTTACATTTGGATTTGTCTTTACAACAAATGCATAACCTGATTGTGATTTATAGACATATTTGCCTTCTTCCTTAAAGCTTATTGTAAATTGATAATTGCCCTGTTGAGTGGTAGGAACCTTGATTGTGGCTACACCACCTTTAACTTCGGCAGTATGATTTTCATTGAAGATGAATACTGTCACATTACCTGTTGCATCTTTAGGTAAATCCAATATGAATGTAATGTTGTCCCTTACAATAGTCGTATTCACATTATGCAAGTTAAACAGATAGTCATCAATCGGTGAAACAGTGAAATATCTGGTTACATCATCATCAATATATTTTACACTATTCTTGATGCTTGCAGTTACATTGTATCTTCCAACTTTAAATCCGGTGGCATTGAATGTTGCGGTTCCATTTGTTAACGGAATAGTTTCATTAATATAACCAGGTATACTGATTACTACATCTACATCAATGTCTGAAGGCAATTTGATAGTTATTGTTTCATTATCCCCAACCTTAATGTCAATTACTCCAAGATCAAATTGATATTCATGAACTTTTGAGATTGTCACATCAAATGGCTGGGTACGGTTATTGTACTTTTCATTACCGCTGTAGTATAAACTTGCAGGATACGTATTAGCAAGCAATCCCGGAATCTTTACATATGCAGTTCCATTGACTACAGTAGCATTGTAAACATTTTCATTAATTGTTATGTTAACTGTACCGTTTGAATCACTAGGCAAAGTGACCTGTATAGTTAGGTTCTGACCAACATAAGTGGTATTGAAGCTTATAATTGGAGAAGTGTTGATTTTGGATACAACAATTGTACCTGATCTGGTACTTGATTCATACATCTCATTACCACTGTATGTAACGTAACATGTATACCTTCCAGCAGCCAAATTATAAACTGGGAAATCATAGGTTCCATTTACAAATGTTTCATTAACGTTATATGTATATGGAGTTCTGCCGGGAACTCTAATAGTGATTGTACCATTGGTAATGTTTGGTAAGTAAACGTTAATGTATGCAGTTTGACCGACAAATATGTCCTTAGCAGCCGCTGTGAAATTATAGTCAAGTGTTTTATTACTATTTAATGTTCTACTTGCTCCACCTTCGGTATATTTATCATCACCTGTAAAATATGCATCAACAACATACTGTTGACCTGCGACCAATTTATCAACAGTGACATTAGCCTTACCGTTTACATAAGTAACTGGGAACACCCTATTATCAATAGTGATATTACCTTCTCCATTAGCATCATTAGGCAATGTTACAGTAATATTTGCACTTGTTGAATTTGTAGTTGCAGTGATGTTGATAGGATAGTTTGTAATCCTGTGAACTGAAAATGCAGTATAATCCCTTTCACATTTTAAATACTTTTCATTACCCAAGAATGATGCATGAACCGGAACCGGAAGACCCCATTTTAGTCCAGTAATATTGATTTGTCCGAAACCGTTTGTAATATTGACTACATGGGTTTCACCCTGTACAGTCAAATTGATTTTGGCAGTTAAATCGCTTGGCATTGTAATGTTGAATGTTGCAGTTTCGCCTACGAAAATATCCTCAACACTAATATATGAATAAGGGTTTGGGTCCACTTTTCTAACAACCAATATTCCATCTTTTTTAATGGAATTATATTTTCTATCCCCAGTGTAATTTGCATCAACTGTATAATTACCAAATGCCAGACCAGATACAGTAAATGTTGCACTTCCATTTACAATAGGTTTAGTATCATAATTATTTTTATTAATGAATATTGTTACATTACCTGTTGCATCACTTGGAAGAGTGACAGTAATTGTTGCATTATCCCCAACATAGATATGTTCTGAACCAATGCGAATTGCAGGATCAACCTTCCTCAATGTTATTGAATCAGTAGTATTTATTGCAAGATATTTTGTATCATTTGCAAAGTAGATTTTTACCGGATACTGTCCACCGCCCAAACCATTGATTGATACACTTACTACGCCTTTTACAAGATTTGATGTGTAGTTTTTACCGTCCACTTCAATAATAATATCTCCGTTTGCATCACTTGGAACGGTTACATTTGCAATGACATTCAAATCTTCATCAACTGAATAAGTGAAAGCCGGAGTGATTTCCACATAGTCAACTTTGAAAGATGCATTAGTTGAGTTGGTGAAATATACATCATCTTCTATATATGTGGCAGTTACGTTATATTTTCCATATGCCAGACCAGATATTGAAAATGTTGCCTTGGTTTTATTGGCATTAGTGAAATACTGCATACCATTAATGGTCAATAAAACAAGACCTGTAGCATTGGTAGCACCATCAAGATTAACTGTAATATTAGCAATATCCCCCACCTTAATATCTCTTACAACAATGGAAGGTTTTGGATTAATCTTATTTATCATAAAAGAGGTACTTGTACTGTTTGGATTGTATTTACTATTACCATCATATATTACCCTTACAGTATGATTACCTGCAGTTAGATTATTAACAGTAACTACTATTGGTTGTCTTGTAAATGAATATACTTTACTATCCACATATACCAATATATTACCATTCGCATCAGCAGGCATATTAACTCTTATAACTGCAGTTTCACCCATATTAACATTAGTAGCATTAATGGTTATAGTAGCATTCAGCTTACTAACAGTGAATGAAGTCTCATTATAATTACCATTAAAGTTTATATCACCATTATATACTCCAAATATGGTATATGACCCTCCTGCCAGATTAGTTAGATTAAGTTGAGCAGTACTATTTTTTAATGTGACTGTATACATCTTATTATTAACAAATAGATGAACAGTACCAGTTGTACCATTAGTAGTAGTTATATTAACAGTAACAACCCCACCATAAGTAATGTTATTGGCAATAATATTTATGGTACTGTTACGCAATTGCACATCAATAGTAACATTAGCATTTAATGTCTGATTGAATTCCTTATATGTTGCAGTAATCCTATATTCGTTAGGAGCCAAATTATATAATGTTAAATTAGAAACACCATTTATAAGAGGCTGATAATAGTTAACATCATTCACATTAAATACAATTGTACCATTGATAGTGGTGTTAACAAGAGTTGCTGTAAATACAACCTTCTCACCATAATTAGTTTGATTAACTGTAAGATTCAATACCAAGTATAATATTTTACCATCTTTAATTTCAATGTTATTAAAACTGGAAGTCTTATAACCTGAAGAAGTAAAATTATGTAATCCGATGGCAAGATTGCTTACATAAGCCACATAATCTGTATTATTGAATGTGGTTGCCAATTGAACACCATTATCATAAAAAATTGTTATGTTTTCATCAACTTTAATGGAGTTTCCGTTATCATCTTCAATACGTGAAAACACTGGCAATGAATTAACATCAGTGATTACAGTAATATTATTTAAGGTTATCATGTATGTTTGTGATAAAATTACACCCTTATTATAGATTGCATTCATAAATTCATTTAGGGAAAATGAAGCCTGACCTTCAACATTTACGGAAGATCCATCATATGAACTTGAAGTTTGAGTGTTTGATGTAAGAACAACTGATGCAGTATTGGCAATATGAATTACATTTGTACCATTGAAAGCGGATTGAGATATTTTTCCACCAGTACCTTCCCAATAAACAGAACTTCTAGTTGGATAATCATCCTTAAATGTGGACCTAATAATTTCACCGTTATTTGATTTCCAGTACACTGAAACACCTGTAACTGCATTATTTGATTCAAAAGTACATTTATTTACAAACCCATTATTACCACCACAATAAATAGCGCCTCCCATAGATGCAGTGTTATTACGAAATGTTGTAGATTCAATTTGATAATTTGAAGTTCCAATATAAAGTGCCCCTCCATCAATGGATGCTTTATTGTTAGTAAATTCAGACTCCTGCACCATAAAAGTTCCAGTTGTAACACCCTTCTCATACATTGTTAGAATAGCCCCACCAAGTTGAGCAGAGTTATTATTGAAATATGAATTTGAAACTGTTGTAGTACTCTTTGCAGCACTGAAAATTACACCCCCATTTGTAGAAGCAGAATTATTATCGAAATTACATGCAAATGTTGACAGAACAAATGTCCTATAATCTGAACACATTACACCACCCTCTCGAGCAAAATTGCCAGTGAAATTACAATTTCTAAAAACATTAGTACCATCTCTAGAAAACAGAACTCCTCCACGACCATAATCGCCAGCACCGTCAGGGTCTACACCATTGTTAACAAAGACACAATCATCAAAGGTAACACCATAACTCATTATTACACCACCTCTCCTAATTGAATAATTATCTTCAAAGCGAGAATTTTTAATATTAGTTGCCACAGTTTGTCCCATAAAAATCACACCCCCATCACTAGTATGAGCTCTATTTGAATAAAAGTTACATCCGTCGATATCTAAGATTCCAGAATTTCTAATAACTCCTCCTTCACTATAACCATAGTTGCGGGTAAAGTTTGAAAATTTAATATATAAATCTGCAGACTGATATGTATAGATTACTCCCCCATAACCATATGCATGGTTTTCAGTAAAAACAGTGTTTTCAATATTTATTGTAGTGTGCATATTCTTTACATTACCACAATAAAGAGCCCCACCTCTACCAGAAGCAGAATTATTATTAAAAGTTGAATTGGTAATGTTTATTACACCATGAATGTCTCCACAACATATGGCTCCGCCATTATTACCATTATTATTTTCAAATGTACAATTAATAAAATTAAATGAATTAAAAATACTATCATAAGTATGGTCAAAAATAATTGCAGATTTTCCAGAATTAATGAATTTAATATTCTTAAAAGTCACATTATGAACATATGACTGTATTTTAAAAATAGATGTTTTGCCATTACCATCTATTGTATGTCCTTGACCATCAAGAACAAAATTATCATGATAGTAAATTTCCACTGGTTCATTGTATGTGCCAGGATACTTATAATCATCATTTAAAGTAATATAAGATCCCCCATGATTTATATCATAACTCAATTGATAGAAATCCATTTCACTCAAAACATCCTCATCAGAACTGGCCGAAAGTGTATCCTCCTGATCACCTCCAGTGTCCTGTCCTGTATTTATCATTTCCTGATTTTCAGATCCAACAACAGTGTTTTCAACACTGTTTTGAACCGTCAGATTGTTGTCGTTTGCGCCTGTAGTTGAATCGTCAACGTCACTGGCCACAACTGTTGTTATGGAAACCAGCATGACTAGAATCATACAGACAATAATAATTTTTGATTTAATAAATTTAACCTCCAGTTACAAAAATCCAACAAGTTGGGTTTTTGTTTATACAGTTGTTATATTAGTTTTGATATTATATAAAGTTATCATAAATGTGCAAAAAATAGGAATTTTTATATACAATTCAGGAATTTGTTTTTATTATATGAAACTATTTTAATGTATAACAATTGTTTGTTTGTCGATATGTACAACTAATATCGCCGCAAGGTAAACATTACACCATGCCACATCACCAACATGCATCATTCTTTCAATGCACAACAATTTTAAAAGCCAACCTCCATATATTATTATATAGGAGAAAATATTATGCAGCAAGTTAGAACCAGAGATTTTATTTATACAAGCGATGATTTGTATTTCGCATCAACAAATTACATTCACCCAAAAGACAGAGTGATTTCATTTTTAAGATACATACCCGATGAAAAGGGTGACCGTGAAAAGGACGGCAAAAGATACAGGAAAGTAGGCTCTGAGGAAGCATACACTTATCTCAGGGAAAACCACCCTGAATATCTGTATTTCAGTGATGTTACCAATGTCGAGATGATGGGTGTGCCATTGGACAAGGTTGAAAGAATCATAAAACCCGACCAGAGATTGTTGGGACTTAAGGAAACATTTGACAACGGCGGAGAGGTCAAAAATCCCGAGCTCATATCAAAGCTCATGGATGTTGCGGACTTTTTCCATTTCAAGGCAGACATCCCCTATGACCATCTTGGAATTTCAGGCTCAATACTTCCGGGCCTTCAAAAGAGTGACGTTTCAGACCTGGACTTTGTGGTCTATGGCCTTGACAATCACCGAAGGGCAATTGAGGCATTCAAAAAATATCGGGGAGAGGAAATTCATATTGAAGAGATCGGCAAGACAATAAAGGTTGAGGGAATAACCGACGACTATTGGGATTTTGTCTATGACAAGAGGATGTTTGATGAAAGCCTTACCAAAGAGGAGTTCAGATGGTATGAAAACCGAAAGGCCAACCGTGGAACAATAAACGGAACCCTTTTCGATATTCTCGCCACAAAGGACTACAGTGAAATTGAAGGTGAATGGGGAGATACAGTATATGAACCTCAGGGAGTTGAAAAAATCGAAGCGGACATCATTAGCGCCCTTGGAGCATATGACAACCCGTCACTCTACACCATTGAAAACGTGAGACATCTTGACGGTGTGGACTATCCCCTAACCGAAATCGTTTCATTCACCCATACCTATGCCGGTGAAGTGGTTGACGGTGAGCATGTCATCGCCAAGGGGAAGGTTGAAAAGGTAATCATCAACGGCAAGCCCTCTCATTACCGTTTGGTTGTTGGAACCACCCGTGAGGCGATTGATGAATACCTGAAGCTTAAGGAAACTCCCGCTTGAATCATGTTGAGAGTTAACCTCCCATTTTTACTATTTTTTAAACAAAATTTAATAAAAAAAATTAAATAATCTTAAAAGTGCAATAAAATATTGGTGTTTTTGCCAAACGAATAATTTTCAAGTATTTTATTGATACCATTATTATTTATTCATCAATTGTCAAATAAGAATATTTCAGGTTTAGTCAACTGAATACAATAATATATAAACTTCAAAAACAAACATTATAAGTATAAAATTAATGTGATAAAATGACAGAAACTAAAAAACAGGAATGGAATAGTAATCTTGCATTTATGATGGCAATGATCGGTTCGGCTGTTGGACTTGGAAACATATGGCGTTTCCCGAATGTGCTTTACTCCAACGGTGGAGGATCATTCATGATTCCATACATCGTTTCACTATTTCTTTTAGGAATTTCATTTGTTCTTGTGGAATATGCCGTCGGATTCAAGTTCAAGAAATCCATTGCAAGAATATTATTCTCCATTAAGGAAAAACTAGAACCAATAGCATGGTTAATCTTATTGATTGTGTTTTTAATAACAACATATTATGTTTGTGTGGTCGGATGGGACTTCATTTACATCATGTTGAGTTTTACAAAGGCATGGGGTGCAAACCCTGATTTATACTTTGCAAACAACGTATTGCATGCAACTGATTCAGTGTCAGGGATATTCACAATTGTTCCGAATGTTTTAGTGTCAGTGTTTGTGATATGGTTCATTGCATGGGCAATCATCAGAAGAGACTTGAATGACGGAATAGGAAAGGTAAGCCAGATATTACTTCCCCTACTCTGTTTGATAGTTGTTGGAATTGTTATATTTTCACTTACACTTCCAGGAGCATCAATCGGATACACACAGATTTTCACACCCGACTGGAGTGCACTGACCAATCTGGACGTATGGCTGGCGGCATTTGGTCAGATCGTATTTTCACTGAGTTTGGGTATGGCGATTGCAATGACATATGCAAGCTACCTTCCCGACGGTTCCAAACTGGTCGACAATGCAATAATAGTTGCATTTTCAAACTCCGGTTTTGAGGTGTTCAACTCCATAGGAATCTTTTCAATTTTAGGATTCATGGCATTAACATCCGGAATTCCCTTCAATGAACTTGTAACCGAAGGAACCGGACTCGCATTCGTAGTCTTCCCACAGGTATTCAATATAATGGGACCTGCAGCATATGTAGTGGGACCGCTATTCTTCATATGCATATTGTTTGCAGGAATCACATCCGTGATTGCGCTTCTGGAGGGAGTGTGCTACTCAATATCTGAAAAGTTCCTCATTGAACGTAAAAAGACCGCAACCGTGGTTTGCATTATCGGATTTTTAATATCATGCATTTTTGCAACAGGTATCGGAAGCACAATACTTGGAGTCTTCGATGCATACCTCAACAACTTTGCATTGCTCTTTGCAGTACTTCTTGAATGCATCATCTTCGGTTGGATTTACAAGTTCGATGATTTAATAGATACATTAAATCAACACTCATCCATTAAGGTCGGCAAAACCTGGAAAGCAGTAATCAAATACATTTTACCGATTTGTATTGGAGGACTTTGGATTCAGGGAATCTATTCAACCATAAGCACTGCCGATGGATTGAGCATTAGCATAATGGGAATATTAACAGTAGTCCTTATAGTTGTTCCGATCATCTTTGCAAAATTGCCGGCAATCAACAAAAATTACTACAAAGTGGAAAATTGATTTTAAATAGCTAAATTGTTAGCTATTTACTTTTTTTATTTTATTTAGAAAAATTGTAGGCATTTATAACTTCTTATTTTAAATATTATTAAGTTTAAAGTAATAATACAGATTTTTAAGAGGTTATAATATGATGAAAGTTTCTTCAATTAAACAATATATGTACTGTCCGATGAAGTTATACATCGAAACTCATGTGGACATGAATGAAAACAAAGGATATCAGCTTGCAATGGAGATAAAGAAACTGAAAATCGACATTCAGGACCTGATCAAGAAAAACATGCGCAAGGTCCAAAAGGACATGCCAATTTCAGAAATTGAAAACACATTATCACAAAGCATCGACCCATACATTGAAAGCACCACAAAATCCATCAAATCAATGAATCTTGGACTTGAAAACGGACACATCAATGAGATTATCGACAACACTTACTACAACATCAAAATCACCGCACTCAAGATAAAGCAGGCAATGACAATCCTTGACAGACATGCATTTGAAATAATGGACACATTCTTTCCCAACTGCATGTACTCATACCACATCAAGGACAAGGAGCTTGACATGGTTGGAGTGTGCGATAAAATTGAAATCATAGATGGAAAGAATTACCCTGTTCTTTTAAAAAGCTCAAATCCTCCGCTCAAGGGCGTGTGGGATTCGGATGCAATTGAACTTGTTGCCTATGCGATTCTTATAGAGGAGGAATTTGAAAAGGATGTTTATGTTGGCTTTGTCGATTATGAAAAGATTGGTGACAGACGTCCGGTGGTTATGGATGTCAATATCAGAAAGGAGTTTTTTGACATAATCCGTGAAGTAAAAGAGATTATTGATAATAAAAAAAAGCCTAATGTTAAAAAGCATTCCAAAAAATGTGAAAAATGTGAATATGAAGACATTTGTTCACAGGATTGAACAAAATGAATATAAGTGAATAAGGATTATTAAATCGCCAGAACTCCTTATTCGATTTTTCCATTCATGAGAGGGTTGAAAAAATCAACTCCAATGCACCATAACATTATATGAATTTCATAATATATAATAATAGGGGAGTTAATAAGTTAACTCCCACCTATATGTCCATAAGCATAAATTAGAACTTGATGTTATCGCCTAGGCGTTCAATATTAAATACTGCAGTGTCCGCTATAGACATTACCGCCAAAACGCCCGCCTGAATAGGATCAGTTATGATTAAATCAGCATATTCGGTTACACTTCCAGGCATATTGAGACAAATCACAATCAGATTGCTTTGCTCTTTAACATTTTTTACTGCATTTGTGATTTCGCCGCCCATAAGTGAACCTGCAAGAACCAGAGCGCTTACACGAGGAAGCCTTGATATGGCCTCAACGGCTTCCGCAATTGCATATTCACCAACCAAAGGTATTGTATCTATACTTATGCGCTCACCGCGTATGTTGTGCCTGTCGGCTTCGGTGATTGCACCCATTGCAACCTGTGACACCTGCGCTCCGCCACCAACAATGATTATGCGCTTTCCGTAGATGTCCAATTGGGAACCGTGCAGTTCAACAGTGCGGACTTCTGAAATACCTTTCAAATCTCCAACAAGCTCATCAATATCCTCAACATGTTCCAGTTCTAGATTTATGGAACCCACATTGTTTTTTTCAACGAAAAGATGAACATAGCTGATGTTGGCACCGTGAGTGGTAATGACATCGGTAATGTCATCAAGCACACCCTTTTTCTCACTTGTTTTGATTGTTAATGTGTAATCACTCATTTTTTGGCCTTACTTTATCAAGTTCCGCATGCGCCCTTTTCCACATGCTCAGGTAATTGTCATTTTCTGTAACAGGAATGACTTCAAGGCCCAAATCCCTATGTTCCTGAATCCATTCCTCGTGAAATACAGGTATTTCAACCTTGATTGGTTCAGAGGTTTTATTTACAATGATAAGATCCCTGTATGGGAAATCCCATTCAACTATATATCCTCCAAGACTCACCATATGATATGGTCTCATAACAAATTTCATAAATAAATTCCCCCTTATAGTAATCCTAAAACGATGGACAATATTCCAAGAAGTGTTGCCCCCAATATGGTTGGCAGCAATTGCCTGTTTGTAAATACAGGTGAGAATGCTGAAAATATCCCCATCATGAATACAAATATCAATGCCACTGCAATATTAATCAGAATTCCCCATGACATTATTGTTGGCGGAACGCCAATGAACAGCACTGAAAATATTGCGCCAAGAACAAACATGAAAAATCCACGGGTTATCACAACAACTGCCCTATATTTAGCGGCATATTCCATGTAAGGTCCTTCAATCACATCGCTTTTTGCCTTAATGATTGAAAACGGATACTCATTTAAAATTATCATGTAGCCGATAAAGAATACAATTGCTGCAATGCCTCCGGATACTGTAAAGAGGAACGGTCCGTTTACCTGCTGAAATGAAACGATGTCCTGCAAAAAGATGCTTCCGGCAGCGGTCACAGGAGCAAACAATGCAAGATATAACGGGAATGATCCATAGGTTATCATCCTTAAAGACCTTTTTGCACTGATGTCCTCGATAAATGACCTGTTTGCATTGTTGTGTGCCGCACCCTTGATCTGGTCAGGGAATGGCATGTTAACAGACATTACGGATTTTGACAATGCACCCATAAGGACGTAACATATCTCTTCAACCTTTAAAAATCCGACGATTGCAACCAGACTTGCAAGGGCAGGAATCATATATGCCTGTGGAGTGAGTGCAATCATTACACATAAAACCACAATAAAGCATATTACAGGCAACGCCTTGTAGAGTCCCGGAACCGGTGAGGAAATATTGACGTTTTCCTTAAACATGAATTTAAGTGGAGCCATGATTCCAGGAGATGTTACCGGAGGTCCGATTCTCTGCTGTATTCTTGCATGGATATATTTTCTCTCGATTCCCGGAAGCAATGTTGAGATTATAAAGCAAACTAGCACCGTAATGACTACTGCAAAAATTGGGTTTGTCAATATATTTTCAAACATGTTCTATCTCCTTATTATTTCAATTGCCCTATCAGTACATGTGAAGCACGGGTCGCACTGTACGATACATAACTGTGCATCTGTAATCTGGTCGCCTATACATGCGTACTGCATTGCTCCGATATTTGCCATTGAAGGGGTTCTTATGATTGAATGCCTTACCCTTCCGCCTTCAAGGCGATATGAATGATAAAGCGTTCCCCTTGGAACTTCAATGTAACTTTGGACTATATCTGTGTCAAACATTTCCCAGTCACGGTTTACAACCTTTCCTTCCGGGATATTTGCAATAGCCTGTCTTATAATCTTGATTGACTCGAATGATTCTAATGCCCTCATGATTAAGTTTGACTTCACATCCCCGTCGGGCTGGGTTATTACGTTAAAGTCAAAGTTGTCATATTCAAACATTGTTGTTCTCAAATCCCTTGCAACGCCTGTTGCCCTCAAGGTCGGTCCGGTTACTGCCAGCTTGATTGCCTGCTTTTGCGGCAATACTCCGATTCCGGTGACCCTTGAAAGCAGGATTGAATCCGCCATGAATCTGTCCACAAAGCCTGTGAGATTCTCTTCAAGTGCATCCATGTCATTTTTAAGCCTTAAGAGCTTTGCCTCGTCCAGGTCACATCTTGGCCTTACTCCTCCAAGAACGGAACATCCGTATTGAACCCTGTTTCCTCCAATCATTGCCAGGAGCTCCATTACGATTTCCCTCATATAGAAGACCCTCATTGAAAATGTTTCATGGGAAAGCACTTCACATCCGTGTGCCAGGTACAAGAAGTGTGAATGCAAACGTTCAAGTTCCCCCATTATTACACGAATGTATTCGGCTCTTTCGGGAATTTCAATGTTCAATCCCATTTCAGCTGTTCTGCATGAGTTCCATATATGTGAGTTTGAACAAATTCCGCAAATTTTTTCGGTCAGTGCATTTGCCTTTTCAACCGGAAGTCCTTCCATAATCCTTTCAATACCCCTATGATTAACACCAATAGTTATTTCAGCTTCCTGAACTATCTCATCTTCCACAAAAAGCCTTACCCTATATGGCTCCAATGCAGCAGGGTGAACTGTACCCATTGGAATTTCTGTTTCAATAATATTACTTTTCGGTACCTTTTCATCCATTCAAATCCCCTCTCAGTCCGCATCCAGTAATGTAGGTAAAAGTGATACGACTCCAGCCAAAACATCCTGTGGCCTTACCGCACAGCCCGGTATTTTTGCATTAACCGGTATGACATTTTCAACTGGTCCTTCGATTTCCTCTGAAGGAATGTCACCATGACAATTCTTATAAACACCACCCATCAGAGCGCAACTTCCTGCAGCCACAACCAATTTAGGATTTGGAATGGCCTCATAAATTGCCTCCAACGGTTTTCTATTCAAGTGTGTTACCGGTCCTGTGACAACCAAAACATCGGCTTCACGAGGATTCCAGGTTAAAAACACCTTGTATTGCTCAGCATCGAATCTTGGTGATAATATTGAGTTTACAATTTCAATATCGCAACCGTTACATCCGCCTGTATAAACCAGCATGACATGGATTGCCCTTGCTCTTGAAAATGATTTAATTCCCATCTAATCACCATCCTCCTGATTTTTCAATACAGTTCTGTCTGAAAGATACTGTGCAATGAACTTGAGTCTGTCTTCAGGTATTTTAAATGGCTGTTCCATTGTACTTGCAATGTCAACTTCCTGATCCCCGACACAGCTTGGATGTATTGTTCCCTTTTCACCATAAAGTGAAAATACCGGACAGAAGTCATGACAGTAATAGCATACGACACATTTTTCAAGATTGATTTCAGGCACTTCACTTTTAGTCCAATCATCGGTTATCTTAACGGGTTTTGTTAATCCCTTCATCTCAATTGCACCTGTCGGGCAGACATTTGCACATCCTGCACATCCGATGCAGGCCTTTTCATCAACCCTGTCGTCAACCTCAACTGACAGTGTTGATATCTGCTCTCTCAGTTCCATGTCTGTAACCCTATCGGCTGCAAAAAAGATTCTTTTAAAGTTGGTAAAAGCTCCTTCCAAAGCTATTCTAAGTATACTGCTCATTTAAATACCCTCTGTTGAATCTTTAAAATTTCTCTCGAATAAAAATGCCTTTGCAGGACATGCGTTTTTACATGCTCCGCAATAGGTACAGTTTTCTTCATTAACCACGTAATTGCCGTCAATCTTTTCTATTGCATCATATGAACAGATTCCATAGCAGACTCCACAGTGCATACACAGTTTCTGTTCTATAAAGTTGAATCCGCCAACTATCCTATTTTTGTACATTGTTGATTTTGGAATTGCGTCAACAGGACAGTGAACTGCACAGTTTTCACATAAAATACATTTTGAAAGATTTACTGATATCTTGCCACGGTGCAGTGTGATTGCGTCTTCCTGACACATTTCAACACAGATTCCGCATGAGATGCAGTCGTCTGTAACAGTGCCGTCCCATGTTTGGGTCATGACCTGGCGGGCCTTGGCGTCGTCACAAACCTGCACACATTTTCCGCAGCTTACGCAAAATCCTTTAAGTGTCGCAAGCTCCTCGTCGGAGAATTCATCATAGATGAACATCTCATCGTCTTCACGTAATGTCTTGACCGGACAGTAGCTGATTGCCTTGTCGTGAGTGACGTTTTCAGTGTCACAGGTAGGATCATACCTTAACTTTCCATCATCGTTTATAAGCGATCCGTTTTCACACAAGTCTGCGCATAATCCGCAGTTTTGACATGATACAATACTTCCTGCAGCCTTTTGATTTAACTTATTGATTGTTATCTTGAAATCATCCACTGAAATTGCATTGTGAGGACATGCCTTCATACAGTTTAGACAAAGTGTACATGTGGAACTGTTGACTATTTGGTGCTTGTTCATTGATTCATTTGGACAGACATCATGACATAGTCTGCATTCCCTACAGATTCCCTCATCACGGTCCACCTTAACGCGAATTGCTCCAGTCGGACAGTACTCCGCACATCTTCCGCACAGGATACATTTTTCAGTATCTGTTCCAAAGCATGTTCTTGACACTTCAGTTACACGATAATCGCTTTTGTGAGGCACATTATCAAGTGGAGGATCCAAAATGTTCATTGATTTGATTAATGTAATCTGCCTGTCTCTTTCAACTTCATAACCGTCCACACGGCATTCAGGATATTGTTCTGCACATACTCCGCAACGTGAACATATTCCATATACGATTCCGTCCTCTATAGTAATGTTATTTGTCGGACAGTTGTACATGCACATTCCACAGCCGTTACATTTGGCTCTGTCGACAACATATCCGCCGTAGCTGTTTTTGAATATTGCATGGTTCGGACAGTTTTTAAAGCAAATTCCACAGGTAAGACAACTGAATGGAATTCCATTAATTATCCTAATGGATTTTGTAGGACATGAGTTAATACATTCCTCTGATTTGTTGCATGCATTAATTGATAAAAACATGATAAAAACTCCTTATTTACTCCTTGCAAATATTAGTTTGCCTACAAAAATTCCTATTAATGCAGATAAAAATGCAGTTGACAGCGGCAAATCTGTGTAGAATGGGAAATTGCCTGACTGCCATGCTACAATAATTCCTGCAATAAGTATTATTATAAATGCCCCGAGAGTGAAATGGGTATCGCGGACGTTGAGCTTAAGCTGTGAACCAATCAATAAACCCAATATCAATCCAAATATTATTGGTCCTAGAGACAACATCATTCACCCTCCTCTGTAAGTTTTTTAAATCCTGCAAATGCAATAACTATTGAAGATAATCCCACAAATACTTTTAAACCAACAAATATGTTTAAGTATGGGATAATACCTGCATTTGTAACATCAGGATAATGTAAAACGCTCTGGATTGATTGAGGAACAACATTCAACAAATCTGCTCCCACATTGTATAGGAAAAATCCTCCGACAAACAGTCCGATCAATCCGAAGATGACAAATCCTAGTGCACCAACAGATTCCAAAACTTCTATGTAGGTATGGGACAACTCCAATGGAGAATTACCTATTCCATAAACAAGAATAGACAATATAATTCCACTTGCTATCATTGCACCACCTTGGAAACCACCACCAGGAGTGATGTGACCTCCAAGAATTGTCATAATACCTAAACAAATCAATATGATTGATATTGGTAAGGATACAAGTTTTAAAATTACACTACCTTGACTCATCTTTTATCCCCCAATAATCCTCTGCCGAATATCAGCAATACAACCAATCCTGCAGATAATAATATTATTGATTCACCTAATGTATCGTAGGCTCTGAAATCAAATATTACAACTGTAACAAGGTTTGGAGCGATTTGAGTTCCCAATGCATTGTAAATGTTACTTACACCAGGATTAATCATGTTGCTTATATTGAAAATCGCATCAATCAATGTGACTGAAAACAGCGCAGTTAAAACTGCAGCCAGTAAATTACGAATTGTTGCTTTAGACAAGACTACCACCCCAGTATATGAATGTAACAATCAATGCAAGTACTACAATTGCGTAGAACAGCATTTTTTCAAGTGAATCTTCCTGTTCGATTTTAAATTTCGGAATGAGCGGAATATTTGAAATCAAAACAATTGCCAGTATCAAGGTAACCAGTCCTGCAAGCAATGGACTAATGTGTCTGAGCAATATCACTGCAAGAACCATTGAAACTATCAGGAATATTTCTGCAGTAATGCTTCCTGAAACGTCTGCATTGGTTACAGGTCCCGGTGAGAATAACTTTTTGAATTGTTTTACAACACCAAATATCTGATCATACAGTTTCATAAAATCCCTCCTACAAAGCTAGAGATTCCGTTTGTAACCATATCCGGGAAGATACCCAATATGACTATAATTATCAGCAATATTCCCATTACTAAAACCATGCTTCTTGGAACATCCCTGTTTTCAAGTTCCAAATCATTAGGTTTTGGCTTCAAGAATATTGTGTAATATGTTTTGACAAATACCACAAATGTTGCTATACTTACCATAATTGCCAAAATGGACAATTCAGGGAATCCGCAACTTAAAGATGCCTGAACAAGCATCAATTTGGATTGGAAACCGTTTAATGGAGGAACACCTGCCATTGCAAGACCACCTATTAAAAGCATGATGCTTACTTTTGGATGGTATGCAAGAAGTCCTCCGAGTTTTCTTGTATCAACTTCATTTGTAGCGTTTACTATTGCACCGAATCCTATGAATAATAATGCTGTAATGAGGATTTCATTCAATGCCTGGAAAAGTCCTGCTGTAAGTGAAAAGTTTGTTCCAAGCCCTATACCTAAACCGATGAAACCCAATTCTCCAACTGCTAAAAATCCGATCATTCTTCTGAAGTCTGTCTGGGTCAATGCTAGAGAGACACCCAGTATCATAGCCAAAATAGAGAAAAATACTATGAGAACTTCAAAGATTGGAAGTGAGGAGTAAATTCTAAACATTATTAATACAATGGAAATCATTGCCATAACTGTAAATGATTGCAGAAGAGCTGCACCATGAGGTTCCGCTTTTGAGTAGATTCCAGATTTTATAGTATGGAATGGTGGTAAACCGGATGCGTATAACCAACCAAAGAATATTAAAGCGAGTGATAATAAAAATACTGGAGATGTGGCATCAATCAAACCCATGTGAACTGCAGATGCAATATCTGTTATATTTACACTACCTGTTAGAGCAAGTAAAAATCCAATTCCTAAAAGCATCATTGGAGAACCAATTGATCCTAAAATCATATATTTCAAAGCCATTTCATAACTGTAGTCAATTGATGAAGCTGCAACTATACCTACCTGAGCCAGTGCCAGAATTTCAAAGAACACGAACATGTGGAATATGTCGTCTGTTAAAATCATTGCAGTTACCGCTGCTGTACCCAGGAACAATAGGAACAGGTATGGTCCTGAAACCTCTTTGTATTTTGTCAGGTAAATGAATATTACCAGGAATGTTAAAAGGCCTACGGCACCAATGAACACCTGCTGCAGGAATGTGAATGAATATGTGATTGCCGGATGGAACATCACACCGGTTACATTGTCCAGCATCGGCTCGTAACCACCGAAGTAGTGAAGACCATAATTGGACAATATAGGAATTAACGGCAAACATAACGCCACAACAAATGCGAAGATTTTAGTTATCCTGTTGAATTTTGAAAATGCACTGATCAATAATGCAGCCATCAGAGGAACAATTACCATAAGTGGGATTAGTTCATTCATCGTATTCCTCCTGTTTTGATGTGTCAGCCAACATTACTTTTGTAGATAATGTGCCATAACGTTTGTATAAAACCATTACTAAAGCAAGCATAACGGCCAGTGTACTTGCACCGATTACGATACTGGTGAGCACTAAACCGAAAGGTAAAGGATATGCAGCATTGGATGCAAACCATGAAGTATCCATACCCGGCATTAAGATTGGCACTACCCCGCCTGCCTTATAACCTATTGCAACAATGAACAAATTGACTCCCTCTTCTATAAAACTGATACCGATTATTTTCTTGATAATGTTGTCAATAAATATTGCCGCATAAAGACCTATAATTACTAAAGCCGCTGATGTCAATAGTATTGCCAATTGAGTCTGTGCCATTAGCCATCACTCCTTTGAGTTTTCTTAACGGCCAGTGCGATAAATACCGGTACGATTGCGGTTTCCACAATTGCCTGAGTTAAAGCAACATCAGGTGCGAGCAATATATGGAACAGAACTGCCATTGCACCGCCACAGAATCCGGTTAAAATTGCCGCTTTCAGCAAGTCTTTTTGAACAAGAGCCAGGATTGCACTTAATATTATT
This sequence comes from uncultured Methanobrevibacter sp., assembly GCF_946408925.1. Classification (GTDB taxonomy): domain Archaea; phylum Methanobacteriota; class Methanobacteria; order Methanobacteriales; family Methanobacteriaceae; genus Methanocatella. Next base: position 25,891 of record NZ_CAMJUE010000007.1, on the reverse strand, counting down.
ATGAAACATAATACAAATTCCAACATCCTATTCACCCTCATCAATTTCTATTGTAGTTACTGAAAATCTCTCATCCACCTTAAGTTTTTCTGAGTTTTCACTTTCCAAAGCTTGAATTTTAGCTTTAGGATGTATGAATGGATGATTTTCATCTACTTCTTCTTCAACTGTCATTAGATCAACGTTAATTTCTTTATCTTCTTTTTTCCAATAAGCATTTGCTATTGCATGCGCCGTAAATGGTGCTAGGATAAAATAGATTCCAGCCAAGAGATATTGGCCTAGGCCAATCATAGCAATAATACAGGCAATATCAAACAGACCAACAATATGAATTCTTGCATAAACAATATGTTTTGTGTCTTTTGATAAGCTTAAAAGGCCTATTGCTGATACAATCATTAAAAATGCTGCAATAATTAGAAGAGCTGATTGAATATATTCTATCATTTATCCTCCCCTCCCAAGGTTACCGCAAAAGCAATAGTGCCTACAAAACCAAAGAATATTAAAGCTAATGATATATCCCTATAAAATTGAATATTGTATTGGCCTCCAACAACAAGCAATCCAACAGCAAAAGCTGTTACCACAACAGAACTTCCTAAAAGTCCCATTGAAGTGGATTTGTATGCGCTTGCCCTTAAGGCTGCTAGCATCATTATGACTAATGCAATAAGCACAATATATTTTGAAATAAACAATATATCCATACTATCTCACTCTATTTTTTATGAAAATGAAAATTATTCTAACATTTTCTTAATATAAGGTTCAAAAGGAATTATATCCTCTTTTTTTCTTGGAGAAATAGCAGCTACTTTGATAATGTTATTTTCACTGTCCAAATCAACAGACAAAGTACCAGGAGTTAAAGAAATACTGTTAGCTAAAATTGTTTGTGAAACAGGTCTCTCCAATACTGTTTCTATGTCAACAACTACAGGGTCAATATTTCTCCTCATAACTCCATTAAATGCAACACTAAGTGTTGATTTAATGATTTCTATAATAAGAACTACGAAATAAGCAATTCCGTATCCAACTCTAGTCAAAAACATTAAACAAGCTCCATTTCAATTAATATAAAAAATGTCGATAAAATTGACATTACATACAGTAATATTTATCATGATTATTCATTATAAAGTTATGCTTTTTTAAAAAATTTATTTGAAATCCAAATTAAACTATACAAAAATTTTTAAAAAAATTAATATGAACAAAAATGTTCACCAAATTAAAAAAATAAACAGAAAACACCACTTAAACAGGCATTTGGAAACGAATTTGCAATATCTAAAATATTATATAATAGAACATGCAAATTTAGTTATACCTAAAAATGGTGATTGCATGGAATTAATAGAAAAGCTCGAACCGATAATAATATTTTCAGCAGTGATAATCGGACTGATATTCTCCAACACCAACATCATTGCAGAGAATACTTCAAATCTGATAAACATCTTTCTATGTCTGATGCTTTTTGGATTATTCATGGAAGTGGATTTAAATGAACTTAAAAACAGCTTTAAAAATGTCAAATTCACATCTGCAAGCCTGATAATCAATTTCATTTGGACACCCCTCTTCGGATACTTTTTAGGATCTTTATTCTTAAAGGGAAATGTTGATGTTTTAGTCGGATTTTTCATGCTAATACTGACTCCATGTACGGACTGGTACCTGGTATTTACAAAAATGGCAAAGGGAAACCTGTCCTTAAGCTTATCGATACTTCCAATCAATTTAGTCCTGCAGATAATACTGCTGCCTGTTTATCTGGTGATTTTCTTTTCAAGCGCAAATGCCCTGGACTACGCACAGCTTGCATATTCACTACTTATAGTTATAGTAATACCATTTGTTTTAGCACAGATTGCTAAATTCATATTTAATAATAATTTCAAAGAAAAAGCAACCAACCTATTCACAGACCTTCAAATCTGGTTTTTATCACTTGCGGTTTTCTGTATATTTGCAAGCCAGGGAGACCTTTTATTTAATAATCAGGATTCAGTCATTACCATATTTGTCCCGTTAATCATATTCTTTATAGTGAATGCCATAATAGACTTGTTAATATCTGAAAAAATCAATTTCACATATCAGGAATATGCAAGCCTTACAATGACCACATTGGCACGAAATTCACCATTGGCTCTTGCAATTGCAATCAACTCATTTCCCGGACATGAACTGATATCCATTGCACTTGTTATCGGACCTTTAATAGAGCTTCCTATCTTATACATCGTTTCCAAATTCTGCCTGTGGATTAAAAATTCCGGACTGTTTTTTACATGCAGGTCATTTTAATGATGTAAAATATAATTTCCAAACAAATCAAATAACAATGGAATGTTATACAACACTGCCAAAAAGCACAACAGAAATATCATGCTCAATCCAAAATTCCTATAAACCTTTCTGGAGGATATCGGAGCGAAAATTTTGATTCCAGATGGAGTGAATGAATCCAGCACCATATGTGAAAACACTCCCAAAAACAAGCTCAGGACTATTTGAATATATGAAATTTCAACAACCGGAAGAACAAACAGGCCGATAAAAAATAATGGAAGAAAAATCATGAGCAGCTTCTTATTTAAGAATAGAAAGCTTAAAAGTGCGATTAAAATTGCCATGAGCAAATAGTGATTTTCAATGACTGTCACCGCACCAGCCAGCTGGAATCCCCATATCAAAATCAGCGAAACTGCAGACGTTAATGTTAAAACGCCAAAAATGGAATGGGTAAAGCTTCGGTGTTCTGAAAAATAAAAAGTAACCCCTAAAAATATAATGATTAAGCCTATATAATAAGGTAATTTGAGGATATAAAGTGAAATGAACACTATTAATCCCAATATTATCATCTTATAAACATGTTCCTTTTTGAATTTATGATCAAAATCAGGAATATTTGCACCAATTAATGTTAAAGCAATTGCTAGAGGATTGTGAAAAAACATCAGGGATAGAATGAATGCAAATATAGAATGACCTTTATAAGACGACACATAATCACCTTAAACCAATATATAATAATATATCAAAAGTAGTTTTTCCAAGAGCATTTGGTAATCAATCAGAACCCAAAGCAGGAAAGAAAACTTTCCATTTGAGCAAATGATCTTTCAACAGTCCCTTCCTCTATAGTTGTAAATGGACATAGAACCTCACATGTTACAGCAGGAACCCTCTTTAAATTGCAGACATCCTCAACAGCCCCCTTATATGAGGAACCGGCAAAGTCAAAGGATATCACTTCTGATCCCACATCCTGTGAAATAAAATTTGCTATAAAAAAGCTTTCGGGACATGGAGACTTTGATGAAAACACCGCTTCAAAACCAGGATTTGAATTATATGCTGTTGAGTGAAAATCACCAACAAGATTGATTTGCAAATCCTGAATCGCATCAAGAATAAGATTGCTTATTGAATTTTTGATATGTGCAGACCGGTTCAAATCCATTGAATTGAATGTTCTTTCATTTTCCATTGTGGCCTTCGGCGCTGCAAATGGAATGAAATAAATTGTATTGTTCAAATCCCAATCCAATAGCTTGTTGATTAATTTTACATTGGCCACTTGAGGAGGAAGTTCATTTCCATGAATTCCGGACAATATAAGAATCTGATTATCTCCACCAGGCAATTTAAAAATTGGTGTGCCATACACGCACTTTTCTAAAATGAATTGAGTTAGTTTGCTTAATTCCAGATTCCTGAGGACATGCCTGTTTCTTGAAATATATCCTCCGGAATGATTTGAAATGTAACTCATTTCCAAATTGCCGAATTCCTCAATTTTTTTAAAATGCATAATTATAATATACATTAAAACTCTTATTTAAAAATAAGTATGAAAATGAAAAAATTTATTAAAAATTTAATTACGTTAATCAATTATGAAAGAGATGCTGAAATTGACCTGATGACCCGTGAAATAAGCACCATGTCCGGTCAGAAAAGAGAGGAACTTGGAAGAGCAGTCAATAAGGTCAAAGGGAAAAGCCTGGGTAAGGAATTGGGCATGCAAATCGTCCAGTTTGGAAGATCTGAAGTGATAGATACCGAAATATCTGTTGGAGATATGGTGCTGGTAAGTACCGATGATCCGCTTAGAAGCGACCTGACAGGCACAGTTACCGAAAAAGGCGCCAGATTCATTAAGGTGGCCTTTGACAAACGCGTTCCAAAATGGGCAATTAAAAAGAAAACCCGCCTTGACCTATATGCCAACGACATTACATTCAGACGTATGGAAGATAACCTGAAACACTTGAGTCTGAAGGGTAAAAATGCCCTTGAATATATTTTAAATGAAAGAAATCCTAAAAAGAACAGGGATGTGCCATACATTTCATATATTGATGACAATCTCAACGATTCACAGAAATCCGCCATTGAAAATGCACTGTCATGTGAAAACTTCTTTTTGATACACGGACCTTTTGGAACCGGAAAAACAAGAACCCTGGTTGAGCTGATATCACAGGAAACCCGTCAGAACCATAAAGTATTGGCCACTGCCGAAAGTAATGCTGCAGTTGACAATATCCTTGAGCGTCTGATGGACAACAAAAAGCTAACCTTAACAAGACTTGGCCATCCCCAAAGGGTTTCAAAACACAACATCACACAGACTCTCGCATATAAGGTTGAAAATCATAAGCTGAACCGGAAAATCAAAAAGATTCACAAAAAAATCGACAATATGATTGAAAAGCGCAAGGTTCACACCAAGCCCACACCACAGTATCGAAGAGGATTTGGAGACTATGACATACTGCATCTTGCCTCAAAGGGAAAAGGAGGGCGTGGAATCAGCTCCGATAAAATGAAATCAATGGCCAAATGGATTGAAATCAATCAGGAAATTGATGAGGCACATGATGAGATTAAAAGAATTGAAAATAGGATGATTAAGGACATCATAGATTCAAGTGACGTTATTCTTGCAACAAATTCTTCTGCAGCTCTTGAATCGATTGCAAGAGTCAAGTTTGATGTTGCAATTATTGATGAGGCTTCACAGGCCACAATACCAAGTGTCCTGATTCCTATTGCGAAAGCGCACAGATTTATACTTGCAGGAGACCACAAGCAATTGCCTCCGACAATAATAAGCGACAGGGCAGGAAAATTGGAAAAAACCCTATTTGAAGAGCTGATCAGACTTTATCCTTTTAAATCACAGCTGCTGAATGTTCAGTACCGTATGAACAGTCTTCTTATGAAGTTTCCAAACCAGGAATTCTACAACAACAGCTTGAAAAGCGATTCCAGTGTTGATGACATAAACATCAATGATATTCTTGAATCGACTCAAAAAGAGGAGGCTTTGCTTTTTATTGACACTTCAAATGTTGACAGCGAAGGCGAAACCCACCTTAAGGATTCAAAGTCAATCATCAACAGTCTTGAAGCCGAAATCAGTTCGGACATTGCTCAGGATTATATGAATATAGGTGTCGGTGAAGACGACATCGGAATCATCAGCCCCTATGCCGATCAGGTCAAGATAATTCAGGATATGACCTCCGTTGAGGTAAAAACCGTTGACGGTTTTCAGGGAAGAGAAAAGGAAATCATTATCATTTCAACAGTTAGAAGTAATAACAATGGAAATATTGGTTTTTTAAGGGATTTGAGAAGATTGAACGTTGCAATAACCCGTGCAAAACGTAAATTAATTATTATAGGCAATAAAAATACTTTAATAACCAATCCAACTTATGCCCGGCTGATAAAATTTTGTGAAGATAGAAAATTGCTGATTGAAATTTAGGAATACCTAAACTTTTATATACTATGAGGAACAACATTATAATTGAGAGATGAAAAGTATGAAAATACTTGAAACTCATTGACTCTTAATTGAGGTTTTTATTTTTAAAACCCCAAAATCAGTCAACCTCAATTATAGCCCTCAATTAAGAGTTTTCTTCTGCCTAAAATATTTTTTGAATAATTTTTTTTAAAATGAAAAAAATAATCTAATTTTTAATAAATTTAAATACTATTAACAACATAAATATATCTTGATAATTCTTATCATTAAACAATTAACGGTGATTAAATGACTGATAAAGTACTTTTAGCATTCAGTGGAGGGCTAGACACCTCCGTTTGTGTTAAATTATTAGAAGAAAAATACAATGTAGAAGTTATTACCGCATGTGTAGATGTGGGACAAGGCGAAGAAGAAATGGAAAAGGCAAAAAACAGTGCAGCTAACATTGGAGGATTAAAACACTACAATATAGATGCAAAAGAAGAATTTGCTAACGAGTACATCGCACGCGGAATCAAAGCAAATGCAGAATATGAAGGATACCCATTAAGCACTGCTTTTGCAAGACCATTAATTGCTCAAAAACTTATAGAAGTAGCTGAAAAAGAAGGAGCAACTGCAATTGCACACGGCTGTACAGGAAAAGGAAATGACCAATTCAGATTTGAAGCAGTTATTCGCGCAATGTCAGATTTAGATATAATTGCACCAATCAGAGAAATGAACCTTACAAGAACCGAAGAAAAGGCATATGCCGAATCAAAAGGTATCGAGTTAAGCTACGATAAAATTTACAGTATTGATGAAAACCTCTGGGGAAGAGCAATTGAAGGAGATGTTCTTGAAAGCCCTGCAAATGAACCTCCTGAAGACATTTACGAATGGACTGCCTCCTGGGAAGATGCAAAAGATGAACCTGAAAAAGTATCCATTGAATTCGAGGAAGGAATCCCAGTTGCAATAAACGGCGAAATGATGCCATTAATCGACATCATCAAAAAAGCAAACGAAATTGCAGGAGCACACGGTATCGGAAGAGTTGACACCATCGAAAACAGAATGATCGGTATCAAAAGTAGGGAAATCTATGAAACCCCCGGTGCAAAACTCTTAATCCCAGCACACCAGGCATTGGAAGAGTTAGTACTGACCACTGATGAGTTAAGATTTGCAGAATACATGTCAACACTCTATGCAGATTTGGTCTACAGAGCATTATGGCAGGAACCATTAAGAGAAGACTTAGATCAAGCAATCGACAAGATGCAGGAAAGAGTAAGCGGAGAAGTTGTAATGAAACTGTTCAAAGGTTCAATTCAACCAATTATCAGAAAATCTCCATTCAGCTTACACAGCGTGGAACAAATCACATTTGAAGACAAGGAAACTGACCAGAGAGAAGTTGAAGGTATGATTAAATACCACGGTCTTCAAGCTGCAAACTTCCAAAAATTAAACAGATAGCTTTACGCTATCAATTCTTCTTTTTTTGTATCGCTTCAAGGAAATATTCATTGAAAAATCCTCGATTATACTCAACCAACTGCTTAAAACTGGAATCAATTATATACATTACACACCAATCATCCATATCACGTATTCCACGACCGTATGCCTGCATCAATGCCATTACGGTTTGATAGTAAAACCATTTGGGATCCAGTGCCTTACGATATTTAACCTGTTCATTAAGCTGAGGATAGGGAATCTTGAATACAATCTGAAAACGGCACAGGTCACCTTTAAAATCCACACCATCCTTTATTGAAGCACCAATCAGGACGGTGTTTTCTTTTGATTTGGTGAAATCCTTTAATATATAGTTTCGCTCTTCGCCGCCAACAAAAACCAGTCGATTATCCTTTAACTTATCCATTATCCAGAATGCCTGTTCATTACTTGATGTGTGAATGACCCCTTTTTCATTTTTATGACGGTTCAGCAATTCCTTAAGCTTATTTATTGCCCTTTTGTTTTTCCATCTTGGGATTTTGCCTCTCCTGCGCCCGCTCATGTTTCCGACAAAATCTGTGTAAATCGGCCTTTTTTCAACATCAAACGGTGATTTTTCATAAATATAATATGTCTCTTCGGGATTGATATTGTTCCACTCGCAAAACTTGTCCTTGCTTCCCAATGTTCCGGTCAGGAATATGCAGACATTTCCCATGGCTAAAAGGTTTTGAGTATCGTCAGCAACAGAAAATGGCTTGAATTCCGCTGAAATATCCATTTCATTATTTAAAATAGATTCCCTATTTGGCAAATCTATAATCAATTCTTCATGTGCCAAACCCAGTCCAATTCCTGCAAATGTCTTGATGTCCTGTTCAAGGTTCTGCTTTTCAACATAGTCAAAGTTGGAATATTTTGAAGGGTCATTTTCAAACTCATCCAGAGTGACCTGAACGGACTTGTTGGCATCCCCCTCAATTTTCTTGATTCTCTTTTTGCATTCCTTTATCAAATCATCACAAAGCCTCGTCCAGTATTCCGGATTTCTTTTAAGGTCATTGAATGATTTTGCAGCATGCATCAACGGTTCAAATATGTCTATACCGAATTTTGTTGAGATGTATTCACGATTCAGCTCTGAAGATGACAGCATAAGCATCTTTCGCTCAAGGTTATGCGCCTCATCCAAAATCAGAAGCTCACGAGAGTCCAGAATTGGATTTGCAACACTGGCATAGTAGAGATAATCATAATTTGTTATGACATTCTTTGCTTCGGTTGCTCGTTTGAAGGCAAGCTGATATTCACAGTTGCTGCATCTTCTCAGATTATACTCAGCTTTTATACAAAAGTCACAACTGCCCTTATAATTACATTTATAGTTTCCACGACCTTTTATTTCAACAAGCATGTCATTGAAATCATCCAAATACTGTTCCTGAAGTTGTTTTGTCATTGTTAAAATATAAGAGTCCTCATACATATTGGCAAGTGTTGTGGCAATGGCCGATTTGCCAATTCCGGTTCCCGCTTCAAGGATTATATTTTTATATCCTTCCCCAATTGCAAAATTAATTTCATTGATTAATCTGATCTGGCTGTTTCTGGGATTGAACTTAGGCAATGACCAGTAAATCATCCAATCTAGATTTGAATTGTTTTCTCCCATAACCCTCACCAATTAACAATAAGTTAATAATAATTATGTTAGAGACAGTATTTAATAATTCAAAAAAAAATAAAAAAATGGATAGAGATATCCAAATTATAGTTTAAAACCTGTGCATTCAAATATAAAATCTGAATCAGCACCTAATTCTTTCATTTTCAAAGCAACTTCCTTTATTGCATTTTGTATCAGGTTTTTTTCATAGTTATCAATATATGTACTACCCATTTTAATCACCCCTATAATTTCTTCCTGTTCATCATCTGAAAAAAGTGCTCTTGCAGACAATATCTGAACAAGTTTAACAAGAAATTTCAACTCTTCAGAGATTTCAATTTGATTAATGAAATATGCCATATCATTTAACATGTCTTTGCGGCTTTTTTCATTTCTGAAAAAAGGCATTAATGCCAAACAATATGCATCATCATAATCCAATTCTACCTGTTTATCTAATTTATCATTGATGGTATTTAAAACTTCGTTACCGTTAATGTCAATTAAATAAGTAACTTCCGGATTAGAAAAGACTCCTGAAAAGAGCTCAACAGTAGGAATTGGAGTTCTTTTTTCATCTAAAGATACGAAATGAGGTCTGACAGGAACCCCGACCTCAGATCTTAACTCAATAGCATATTGGTAGTTTCTGATTACAGTTTTTTTACTAATTGGACATGAATGAAATTCATAATCAATTACATAGCCATACGGCATTTTTATTGGCAAATCAAGAATGCCCCTCATTAGGCGAGCGGACAACACATCATGATGTAGAACTTCAACAATCCCAGGTTTTTCACCAGTGATGCGCATAAGCGCATTACCAAATGCTCGTGCTGACAACTTAAGGAGTGAATCGTATTCCTGGTTTCGAGCAGAAATATAATCGCCTCCCAAATTAGTATCAATAGATTTCGTCGACGAATACATTGACCCAATTATATTTTGTATTTCATAGAATATAAAGCATTTAGTTATTTTTCATAGCAATTTAACGAATATAAAGCAATATTTACCTAAAAGAGCAATTTTAAACTATCAGACAATTTGGAAAAAATTAATATTTAGTAAAAATATAGTATCCATATGTCTAAAATTCAACAATTGCAGGAAATCATTGACACATCAGACAACATAGTGTTTTTTGGAGGAGCCGGAGTTTCAACCGAAAGTGGAATACCTGATTTCAGATCCGAAAGCGGAATTTTCAAGAGTCTTGAAAAATATGGGGACACTCCTGAAAATCTGATTTCACATTCCTATTATCTGGACCATACTGAGGAATTTTTCGAGTATTACAGGGACACACTTGTCTTTAGCGATGCTAAACCCAATCCGGCACATTTGAAACTGGCAGAACTTGAAAATGCCGGAAAATTAAAGGCAGTCATTACCCAGAACATTGACGGACTGCATCAGAAGGCAGGAAGCAGGGAAGTTCTTGAACTTCACGGAAGCATTCACAGAAATTACTGTCAAATCTGCAATAAAGAGTATTCACTTGATTATATTTTGGAAAGTGAAGGCATTCCACGGTGTGAATGTGGAGGAATAGTCAAGCCCGATGTTGTACTGTATGAAGAGCCTTTAAACAATGCGGTTTTGAGCTTTGCAATTGACTACATTTCCAATGCTGAGACACTGATTATCGGCGGAACATCCCTTGTGGTTTATCCAGCTGCAGGCCTGGTCAATTATTTCAATGGTAAGAATATGGTGTTGATTAACAAAAGTGAGACTCCCTATGATGACGTTGCAAGTTTAGTTATCAATGAGGCCATCGGCGAGACTTTTTCCCAAATCAAAGTCGAGTGACTCGGGAATAAGTTCAATTCCTTCCAGACGGTTGTCGCACCTGTAGACAAGTATTTCAACACCTGCATCATATGCATCATTTAGTGTCTGGCTGAAATTGGAGTCATTTTCCCAGTTTGGCCTGAAGAATTTGCCAGCTGGATGCTGTATCAAAAAGAACACACAGCATCTTATACCTTCTTTTTTAAGTTTTATCAACTCTTTCAGGTGTTTTGCTCCACGTTCGGTTGGAGCGTCGGGAAATCGTGCTTCCCCGTCAACTATCAATGTCACACCCTTTACTTCAACATAACATTCTTCATTTTCATTAGCCAAGTATATATCTATTCTTGAGTTGTCAATGCTCTTTTCCCTTTGATGAATAGAATAGCCTGAAAGTTCCTTTATTTTACCATCTACAATTGCATCATATACAATACTGTTGGCTTGCTGTGAGTATAATGAAACTAGCACCCCTTTGTTTTCTACAAAGTGAAGCGAAAACCGGGTCTTTCTGTTGGGATTGTCTGAGGGTTTAAGCCAAACAACAGCATCATCAACCAAAAGCTCACGGCACCTGCCAGTATTTGGCACATGAGCTATTTCAAGGTTTCCTTCAACTTCAACTTCTGCTATGAATCTGTTCGGCCTTGCTTTGAAAATTCCCTTAACATAATCCATTTTTAATCACATTTCCTATATAGGACACCAAGTCTGTTGCTGAAAATCCGTTTCCCTTAACTTCATATGCCTCATCACCTGCAAGGCCGTTGATGAATACTCCAAGGCATGCCGCATCAAATGTACCTAATTCCTGTGACAGTAAACCTGCACAGATTCCTGCAAGTGCATCACCTGTTCCGCCCACAGTCATTCCGGGATTGCCCGATTTGTTTATTCTGAATTTGGTTGCCTGTAAAACCAGATCATATTGTCCCTTAACAATGACAGTGCCTTTGATTTGTCTTGTGATTTGGTGAAACTCAGTAATGTTTTCATCAACCTTTGCAAAGTCATATGAGTCAATATCCAATTTTAAATTGCCATTGACCTTAAAGAATGTTTTAAACTCAAAGATATGCGGAGTCAATATGATGTCCTCACGGTTTTTAATTAGTGACATGTCAACCTGCTTTAAAGCATCCGCATCCAATACGATTGGTTTTTTGATTTTTGAAACAAGAACATTGAATAGTTTTGAAGTATCTTCATCAATTCCCGAACCCGGACCAATAAGTACGGCATCCACATTGTCTGCAATGTTCACAATATCATCCAAATGGGACAGTGACAGCTTATCCCCCTCAAGTGATTTGACGATTAAATCGGGAGAAGTTGATTTTATGGCCTCGGCAGATTTTTCAGGGCTTGCAACATAAACCAGATCACAACCTGCCCCAATTGCAGCCATTCCTGCAATTGCCGGAGCACCGGAGTAGTCCTTACTTCCACCTACAATTAGCAAACGGCCGTTGTTTCCCTTATGTGATTTCAAATCCCTGTTTTTTAGCCTTAAAAAGTCACCATAATTAACATAATATTCCGCTTCAAATGGAATTCCAATGTCTGCAGTCACAAGTCCGCCGACAACTTCCTCTTCAGCATCCCTTACACCGGTTTTAATCTTGTGAAAACTGATTGTATAATCCGGAACTACCGCCAAGTCACATACATCACCAGTCAGAGGATCCATTCCTGAAGGCACATCAACGCTGATTGTAACACCTTTTGACTGGTTTATAATTTCAATTGCCCTTTTAATGTTTGTTTGAAGTTTTCCCCGAATGCCTGTTCCCAAAAGTCCGTCAACTATAACAAACTCCGAATCGCTGCTTTTGGCCACTTCGCAATTGTTGATATCATCCAATGTTTTTAGATTATAAATTTTTAAACGTGACAGACGTGGTTTCATATTTTTTAAGATTTCAAAATTGGTTTTTGCCTCAGCTGAATGGATATTGTCTTTTAACATGTAGATGTCAACGTCATATCCACGGTTTAAAAGATACCTTGCTGCAACAAAACCGTCACCCCCATTTCCGCCGGAGCCTGTGAAAATCACAACCTTGACCGGTTTTGCAAAAGTGTAAACTGCAATTTTACCAACTTCCTCTGCAAGAGATTTTCCGGCAGATTCCATTAAGCATAGTCTTGATAATCCCAAATATTCACAATTATAGTCAGTAACCATCATATCTATCGGTTTCAAAAAATCACCTTATAAATTAAAATATAAGCACCCGACATAAATATAATTATCTTAAATTTGGGAAAAATCATATGCGAAAAATAACATTTAAAATCTTAACAAAATTACCTGCAAAATACATCAGCAGTGGCCTAATCCTTATCATAATACTTTTCATTTACGGAATTATCGGCTCTATTTTTATAATGCATTTAAATCTGATTGATGCCATTTATTATTCCGTTATCACCATGGCAACTGTAGGATACGGAGACTATATTCCAACTACCGGAATACAAAAGATTTTTGCTACAACTCTGGCTCTTGGAGGAGTTGCACTGCTTGCATATGTATTCAATATTATTTTAACAAATGTACAGGAAAAAATGACAGAATATTCAAAGGGGGCGAGGAAATTGAAAGCGATTGAAGTGATGGAAGATTATTATATCATCTGCGGTTATGGAAGAGTTGGAAAAGTGGTTTTTGATGAGCTGACACAAAGAAACCAGAATGTGATTGTGATTGATAAGGACAAGGAAACCTGTGAATCAATTGAAGAATGTGAAAATGTAGTGGTGATAAATGATGATGCAATTGAAGATGACCTTGTTGCCAAATTGGCCGGTGAAAAATGCAGGAGCGTCATCATATGTACCGGAGATGATGTCAACAACCTGTTTATAGTAATGACAATACGTGAAACCAATCCCGATGCATGGATTGTGACAAGGGCAAGTAAACTTGAAAATGTCAAAAGACTTAGAAAAGCGGGGGCAAACAAGATTGTGTCTCCAGAAATTATTGGCGGAGAAGGCCTGTACTATGAATCTGCAAAACCTCATCTTTTAAAGGTGACAGTCAAACACCGGGTGGATAAAATATATGATGAATTTAAACTCATAGCCAAATATGGATGCACACTTGAAAACATTGAATACCATCTTCCAGGAATCGAAACTCCACTTACCCGCCAGATAAAAACAATGAACCTCTCAGACGGTCAGAAATATGTAAATTACCTAAGCACACATGACGATCAAAAGCAAGCTTTGGAAAACCTCTACAAGAATGTTAACAATACCCATTCCCATCTTATATCAGGTCCTGACAATTCCACTTTTAACAGGTTACTGAAAGACCTTGAAGAGATAGAGGAAATCATAGGAGTTAACCTAACAAATAAGGAAATCGCTGAAATTACAAAAAAAGAAATTGAATAAGTACAATCAATTGATTTTAATTGTACTTTTTGCTGTGACAAAGTATTTGTCACTGGCCGAATATATTACCACCGTATAATTGCCCGCATTCAATGATTTGGTATCGAATTTGGCAATTCCTTTTGAATTGGTTTTGACCGTGTATGTTTTTTTGCCGATTTTAAGCTTGAGTTTAAGGTTTTTAATTGCCTTTTTGCTTTTTTTGACCATTACAGTTATATTAAAGGTTTTTGATTCATTGAGATTTCTGGTTAATTTTGGTGCTTTAACTTTTGTTTGTGTTTTGATTAACTTATCAATACTTTTGAAGTTGTGAACTCCCAGCAACAGCTTTGAAGGTGTTTTAGGAAGCTTGTTTTTTGAGATGAATTTTCCCATAAATATCACATTATCCTTAAGATATCCTGTGCTTCTACCCGCCATTCTTCCATTGTCATTTGCAGCATATGCTTTAAGTTCAGCAGTTGTCTTTCCCTCATGAGTTGCAGCTTTCCAATGAAATACCGTTGCATCCCTTCTGTTGATTCCAAATGAATCAGATGCTGCAATCCTGATTGCCGCTTTTGCGGGGTTTTTGCTGAAATGCTTATAATTTCCATGGTGGAACAGTGATCTTGCATTAGGTGCCTTGAAGTACTCACCGGGCTTCAGTTTACCATATATGATTCCGCTACCCCATACAACAGCATATTTGCCGTTGGGCGCCTTGATTGAAAAGTGGCCAATACCCAACTGTCTTTCATAACCCTGTATTTTTCTTAAATAGGATTTTTTGATTTTACCATTTTTAATCATTTTTCCTGCAAGCTTTTCAATTGCATGATTAATTGTCGGATTATCCCTGCCGCCAGTTCCTGCCATCCAACCGTTAGCTGCGGTTAAATAATGGAAAAAATAACTCTTTGTCTTATATTGCTTTACTGCAGGAATGCCGTTTAACTTATATTTTACAATATGCAGTGTTTTGGCATTTGTCGCATCCCTTCTATATCCGGCAACGGCCTCATGGTTGCTTACCTGCACATATAGTGATGTGCACCCCATCTCGGCAGTTTTTTTAATTGTTAAAGTTGATTTAGTTTTTTTAGCATTGATATATTTATTTTTCCTGATTTGAGTAACCACCTTGTACACACCCACTTTCAAATTTTTCTTAAGCTTGGCAATGCCGTTAGCATCAGTGGTTGAATAATATAGCTTGCATTTATTGTGAGACAAATATACCTTAAATGCCACTTTAACATTTTTAACCGGATTTTTGGTAATTTTATTAGTCACTTTGGCCTTGAAAAATAAATCAGATTCAAAATAGGTTTTATAATTTTTGGCAGTTACAGTTAAAGTTGATTTTTTTATTTTGACAATAGCATCAGAAACAGATGAAGTGTAATTTTCATCCCCATCAAATTTGATGATGGCCTTGTAGGTGTTTGGCTTCAAATTAAGCTTTAAAACAATTTTTCCATGACTGTCACTTATCTTATCATAAACGGCATTGCCTATGAAAATTGAAACCTTTTTATTTGAAATTGGGCGATTATTAACATCTTTTAGATAACTGACAAGCTCAGTGTTTTCTTTATAGTATGAATTGACATTTTTTGTTTGAATTGCAGTGACAATCCTTTCAGACTTGTTTGTAGGAGACACATCTTCACAGCAATCTTCAATAATTTCCATATCTGACAGGACAATATCATCAATTGGTGCATTGTTAGTGATATTATCCGAAGCAGAGGCAAATCCAATGCTTAAAAATAAAAACAAAATGAAATGAAAATTATTTTGTGTTAAACCTATATTTTACCATCATTAAATATATTGACAGTAGATTAATATAACTTTACCTATTAAAAAAAAAGTAAGAGTAGAGAAATTTAATTTCTCTAGAATAAGTCTTGTAAGTGGATTTGGTAAGGTCCTAAGTTTCCGCCGTAGTTACCCGCACCGATTTCGATAACACCAGGCACTTGACAAGCAGCTTCGATACCTGCTTTCATAGCAGCTTTAACTGATTCTTCGTCAACACCGTCAATAACGATTTCCATGTTTCCGAATACGTTTTCTGGTAATTCAGTTTCTACTTGGTCTTTTAATGTTACACATTCTTTTTCGTTGGTGGATGCGCTCATGAAGGAGTATTTGGAACCAGTTTTGGAACCGGAAGCAACCATACCACCTGAGAAAGGAGTGATTACACCAGCAACAGCGTGAATAGCATCAACAGCAGCTTCAGCTGCAACGATGGAAGCCATTTGACTGTCAGCCATGATGAAGAAGTTTCCACCAGCTACTCCGTCTTTCCATCCCATTTCATCTTCTACTAAGAATTCACCTGACATGATTGGGATTACGTGCATTTTTTTACCGTTTACGTCTTTTTCGGTTTCATATCCGTCACCGAAGAATTTGAGTTGTTTTCCGGTTGGGAATGCTTCTTCGCTTTCTAAAGCATTGAATGCTGCTGCAGTAGGTGCGGTTAAAACACATTGACCGATTCTGTCCATGATTTGTCCGCCTAATGCTTTTTTGGACATGTGGCAGATCATGATTGCATAACCTGGTCTTCCGTCTGGAGATTCAGTTGGAGGAACATATTGGTCAATACCTGCTTCTGCAGGACATCCGATAACTGAAGTAGCAAATCCGGTAGCTTCAGTAGCAGCGATTTTAGCTAAATGTTTAGTAGCTGCGGTAATAATAATTCTAGATACTTTAATTCCAAAACCTTCAGCAAAGGTATCTTGTATTTCTACGCCATTAATTTCCATAATTTCACCAAAATTTTTTTAAAATAAATTTTTTTGTGATAATTAAATTTATGATTATATCTAAAAATAAAGTTTTCTATTTAACTAAATTATTAACATTGATATCTAATCATTGATTTAATGCAAGAATGCTTGAATCGCCTAACCAAGACATTCTTGCAAATCTAATGATTAAATACACTAATACATCACAAACACAATAACGAACACAAAAAGGAAGTTAAGTATTGCCAATACCATAAATACCTTTTTAATTATAGATTGCCATTTGTCGTTGATTCTGCCATCATCCAATAAGTTTTTAATCAGCATTAAAATTAACATTATTAAAATGGCATAGAAGAAAAACATGGCCCTATATCCGGATGCAAATACTGTTGGTGTGAAACCCATCATCAGTCTGCTTAGGAATCCTCCAATGAATAAAAATACAGGCAATAAATAATTTTTACCGTAGACTTTAAACAAGAATATTGAAGAACTTAAAACCAGATAGAGACATAATAGAACAGTGAATATGTTTATTGAGCCCGGAATTCCCTCATATGTAAGTAAGCCCATAGTGTTTTCCAAACCAGGGAACAATCCCACAAATGACTTGAAAATACCTAAAATATTTGAAACTATCGGAATATTCAATAACTTAGACATGGATCCCATAGCTCCAAGGGAATTTTGCAATTGTGCAATGTCCATGCATGTTTTGAATACTGCCAAAATTGCAATGAATACTATATTTAAGTATAAAAAGTATTTAAGATATTTATTATTGGTTTTAAAAGATGCGCAAACACACAGTATTACATAAAATAATGGGAAAATGATTTTTTCTTCAAACATCAATCCGAATGTAGGAACCAGTCCCAAATATAATTTTTGCCATAATCCGAAGCTTGCAAATTCAGGATACCAATGAGCGGTTTCGGCCAAAACCCTCACTTCATTACCCGGACATGTGAAAATAAAAATCAATGAAGCAACAGATACAACAATTGCCAATAAATTGAATTTATTGATTTTCTGTTTTTTAATAAGACAGTAAATCAAATAAAGGAAATTGAAACCGAAAATTAACGCACAGCTTTGTTCCTGATTTACCGCATATACAAGACATAAAAATGATACGACATACACTAATTTATCGGTGGTTTTATTATAAATCTCATTAATAATTGGAATAAATGAAATTAGACCAAAAATAAAACACCATGAATAAAATACTGTTGTTGAAATCCATCCTGCTGAAGCCATTTCATGGAACGGATACATTAAAAATAACAATACTCCCAACAAATTAAGAAATTTATTATTATCCCTGTTAATAACTTTAACAACCAAATATACTCCAAAAGTGTAGATAATCAAATCCAATATTTTCCACACAATCATGTTAACATGTGAAATTGAAATCAATACACTTTCAATTATCATCCTGCTTGACCATTCATAATATCTCATATGCGCATAGTCGAGAACTGTATAGTTAGATAAAACTTTTGAAAATCTAATGTCGTCCCCTAAAAATCCCATAAAGACATGGAGAATCAGCATTAAAATGAAAAATACTATAAATGGATAATATTGCCTAACAAATTTAAACAATGTTGTTTTATTTAGCTCCATATTACCTCATTCCTTTTTAAATACAATAATTTTACTTATAACATAATTTAATATAACTACAATAACCTGAATAATGATTTTTGATATTAAATCGCCTACGGATAAAATATCAATAAGCACATACATCAATCCTGTGTCAACAACACCCGAAAAGAGACGTCCTCCAAAAAACAGAGACATTTCCCTTAGGATATTCTTATTTTTACTTTCAAATACCCATATTTTATTGGTAACATAGGCAAACAATACCGAGAAAAACCATGCAAGGACATTGGATATCAGATAATTAATGTTTAAAAACCTTACAAAAAAGATATATGTAACAAAATTGACAAGTGTTGTTAAAACTCCAAAAATCACATATAATATTATTTCTCTTCCAAGTTTCATGTTACACCAATTAATCGAATAGTTCCTTTTCTATAATGTATCTTGGACGTTTTTTCGTTTCAATATACATTTTACCCACATATTCTCCGAGTATTCCTATAGACAACATTTGTATTCCGGATACAAGCCAGATGGAAATAATGATAAATGTCCAACCCGAAACGGCAGACCCCAATATTTTAACAATTAATGCATATACCATCACAATAAAACTGAAAATCGCCATTATAAAACCAAGAGAAGTAATCATTTTTAAAGGCCGAATGGAAAAAGAGGTTATTCCTTCAAATGCAAATTTAACCATCTTCTTAAAAGGATATTTTGATTGGCCTAATTCCCTTTTATTTCTTTCATAATAAACATTGCTGGTTTTAAAACCTAACTGTGGAACAATTCCCCTTAAAAATAAATTCACTTCTTCATATTCTTCAAGAGCATTAAGTGATTTTTTACTCATTAATCGGCAATCGGCATGATTAAATACTATTTCCACTCCTAAAAAAGCCATGAATCTGTAGAAATTTTCTGCAGTGAATTTTTTAAAAAATGAATCGCTTTGTCTGGAACTTCTAATGCCGTATACAATCTGGGAACCTTTACCGTATTCATTTATCATTTCATCTATGACATCCAGGTCGTCCTGCAAATCGGCATCCATACTTATGGTAATATCTGATTTGTCTTTGGCAAACATCAACCCTGCAAATAATGCGTTTTGATGTCCTTTATTTTTAGAAAACTTTAATCCGCAAAACCTTTTATTTTGTGAATGAATGTCTTCAATTATATTCCAGGTATTGTCAATTGATCCATCGTCAACATACAAAACCCTGCTTAAATTAGAAATTTTATCCTGCTCAATTAACTGATTTATTTTCTTGTCGGTTTCTTCAGTTGTCTTTAATAAAATTTCCTCCTCATTAAAGCAAGGCAAAATCAAATACAATATAGGAACATTATTATTTTCATCCATTTCTCATCACTAATCATTTAAATTACTTGAAAAAATAACGATAAATCAGTCAATATATAATATGAATATTATATAATATATATGTTAATTAACCCTCATGTAAATTTAAAAATGGGCATTATTTTACCCTACATATTCATTAACATAAGGTATTTTAGTTAAAATAAGAATTATAACCCATGATACAATAAAACCGGCAAACAACAAAATAACATATTCAGCAGTGTGATTTAATGAGCCAGGTAAAAGTTTTCTGACCACCATGACGATTTGACTGTGAATCAGATATATTCCATAACTGCACACCGCTATTGAAGGGATTATTTTTCTCACAATTGAACTTTTCGGATTATTGAAAACGGAACATGTCTTAATAAGACAGAATACTCCAATCACTTCCATAATTTCCAAAACAGAATATCTGTTGAAATAAAATGAAAGGTCGTTGCCGACAACATGATATGCATAAGCAAACATTATCACATTTGAAATGATGATTAATAGAACTGCAATAATTGAACTGTTGAACACTCTGCGTTCAGTGTATCTTAAATAATATCCCAAAACAACCAATCCTATCGGACTTATGAAATATGACAATTTAATTGGACATGGCTGCATTATAGTATAGTCAAATACTGTTGAAATAATCCAAAGGACAAGGAAATACTCCAGTTCAAACATTTTGGCATGTTTTACCCATTTATTGAAAACCGGCATCAGCAGATATACTCCAAGCATCATCCAGAAGAACCAGTAAACCGCAGATCCTGGAGCTTTACACATTAATGTATCCCAAAACACATTCAGCATGTCAAAAATACCGAATTTAGTGACAAAATTAATACTTGGTATTAAAAAAGAAGACACAATAAGCATTATGCTAAATATTAATGACCAAAAAAGAAACGGTTTCACCAGGCGGGGAACCCTTTTTAAAAGAAACTCCCTTATATTCCAGTCCCGACCCAACAATAAAGCACCGGACAATATTAAAAACAGGTCAACTCCTATTGTGAAAAAATTCTTTGAGAATATAACAAAAAGACCGCTAAACGAATAAATGGTTGAACTGTTGAAATTAATAATTTCTTCCATATGACAGGCAACATGCAACAAAACAACGCATAAGATAGCCACTGCCCTCAATACATCCAAATAAAAAATACGATCTGTCTTATTATTCATAACTAACCATCATCTTTTAATTCTTCACTTAGTGACTCTTCAATTTCTTCAGAAGATCCCAATGAAATCTTATCCCATATTGATGAACCATATTTTGGCAGGATAACCAAACCCAATATTGTAACCATCCAAAATGAAATCAGCCTTTCAATAACTGTTGCTGCCGCACTGACTGATGAGGAAATTCCGGCCGCTGAATAAAAGATAATCATCATTCCGTCAACAGCTCCAAGACCTCCCGGAAGCAGAGGAATCATACCGACAAGAGACGCTACAATAAACACCTCACCTATTACAATCAGATTAACATTTGCTCCGAAAGCAAGGAAGACAAGATATACCCTAATTATTTCAAAAACCCATATAAGGAATGATAATGGGATAGTATAGTATAAAACTTTCTTATTAGAAATCAGCAGTTTCATAGTGTCTTGAAAACCGAAAATAATTCCATGTATTTTTTCTTCCAATTCTTCAGAGTTTTTCTTATAGAATCTTCTAACCAATCCAATAATCCACCCGTCAACACGTTTTCCGAATCCCGGATTGATACACATATAAATTAAGACACCCAACACCACAACAATACCGATAACCGCCAAAATCATTACAACAAGCAACCAAGTGTCAAAATCAAAATACAATGCCATTGCAGCGATTGTTATAGTGGCCAATACAACAAAAGGAAATGTATCCAGTGCCCTATCCGCTACAACTGTTGCAAATGTTTCCTCCATTTGATAATCATTTTCTTTGGCGAGAATATATGCCCTTACAGGCTCTCCCCCACCACGTCCTGAAGGAGTGATGTTGTTTACTGCAAGACCAACCAGCACCATAGGCAGCAATTTAGTGATGCTAACATCCATATTTGCTAACTTGTTGAGGATTTGCCATCTTAATGTATATAAGAAATATGTTACTATTTGTGTGACTATAGCTAAAGCTATTATACTTAAATTTGCTAATTTTAAAGCCTCAATAACCTGTTCTATACCTACAAACCACAACATTATTAAAAGGATAATGACACTTATCCCCAAAAGCAAGATAGTTTTTCTGTCCATTATATAATAAATTATACAATATAATACTTATAAGTTTATATAGAAATTTATTCAAACTATACAAATAATGAGGTATATTACTAAAACTGATTTGAAAATTGTTACTAGAAACTCAGGAATACTGATGATTGGGATAGGTTTAATGTGCATTATCCCATTAATATTTGATTTGATTTATTTCGAGTTTGATTTAGTCAGTTTTATCATCCCTGCACTTATTTCCATATCTTTAGGATACTTTTCCATGAATTATTTTAAAGATGTTGAAAACAAAAAAATACGGATTAAGCATGGGATGATTATTTCATCATTTGCATGGTTATGGGCAAGCCTCATCGGAGGACTGGTTTTTACACTTGCAACAAACATACCCCTCCTAGACGCTATTTTTGAAAGCATGTCCGCTTTAACAGGTACTGGAATAACCATGTTCGACAATGTTGAAATCCTGCCTCACAGCATACTTTTTTTTAGAGCATTAGAACAATGGATTGGCGGTTTGGGAGTGGTCGTTATGGTGATTGGAGTTTTGACAAAACCAGGTTCTGTATCATCCACACTGTACCATTCAGAAGCGCGTGAAGAACGATTAAAACCAAGTATTAAAACCACACTTAAAAAAACCTTCGAAATCTATGCAATATATACAATTGCGGGAATAATCCTGTATCTGCTTGCAGGAATGCCTCCTTTTGATGCCCTTTGTAATACATTCCATATTGTATCCACAGGAGGAATGGGTATTAAAAATGCAAACATGGGCTTTTACCACGATGACGTAATCTATTTTATTTCAATCATTTTAATGATACTTGGTGCTACAAGCTTCATGGTCCATTATAAGGTTATCAAAACAAGAGGAAAATCATTAATAAATGATCTGCAATTTAAAATTATAATTACAGTCATTGCCATAGTTACATTAATGCTTTATCTTGTTTCAAATATTGTTCCGATGGAATTGCTGTTCACTGTGGTGTCTGCAATAACAACAACCGGAGCCAGTGTCGCCCCTGCAAATGTCATGGCCGGATGGCCGTCATTTGTCATCATATGTTTAATGTGCCTCATGTTAACCGGAGGGTCAAACGGTTCTACTGTAGGGGCAATTAAACTTGTACGAATGATAACTTATTTTAAGGGAATCTACAGACACATCAGGGAAATCTTATCTCCGGAAGGCAGAATCGTACCTATAAAGTTAAACGGACATAAAATACCTGAAAAAGCAATTGGACAGGCCGGAAATTTCATAACACTATACATGATGTTCATCATGTTTACATGGGCACTGTTCTGTTTAGTCGGATATGATCCATTTAAAAGTTTATTTGCCGCAATGTCTCTGCAGGGAAACAACGGTCTGGAACTTGGAATAATAAACCATACACTGCACCCAGCGATAAAAGTTGTCAGCCTGTTCGACATGTGGGCGGGAAGATTGGAAATTTATCCAGTATTGATTACATTGAGAGCAGGTTTTGAAATATTTAAAAGATAAACTTTATATTGTCATAAATTAAATATTGATTATTCAATATTTTGTTGGGTGATTAAATGTACATTATTATTATGGGAGCAGGCCGTGTAGGATTTACCCTTGCAAATTTATTAAGTGAAGACGGAAATGACATTACTTTAATTGAAAGTGATGAAGCATTATGTAACGAAGTAGCAACAGATTTAGATGCATTAGTTATAAACGGAAATGGAACAAACTCCAAATTGCTTGAAGAGACTAATATTGAAGATGCAGATGTTTTCATAGCTGCTACAGGAAACGATGAAGCCAATCTACTTTCATGCATATTAGTCAGAAAATACGATGTTGAACGTATAGTTGCTCGTGTAAGTAACCCTGATCATGAAGAAGCATTCAAAGAAGTGGGCATTGATCAAGTAATCAGCCCAGAAGTTGCAGCAGCACTGCAACTGCAGCAGTATGTAACCAATCCTCATGTGGCAAAATTAACAACATTGGGAGAAGGTGATGCTGAAATCATGGAAATGACAATAACAAATGATAAAATTGTTGGAAAACGATTTAAAGAAATATCCCCAACAAAAGAATATATTATAATTGCCACTTATCAAAATGGAAAATTAGTAATTCCGCAGCCTGACAATATAATTGCACGCGGTGAAAAGATATCCATTCTAGTCAAAAGAGGCAATCTGAAAAAAGTTTCTAAAAAATTAGAAAATTAAAGCATGGAATAAGACATTTTAATATGATCTTTTCCATTACCTTCCACATGCGGACCATGACCGGGAAAGATGTTTTTCACATCAAGTTCAGTTAGCTTTTTAACACTGTTTTTCATGTCCTGATAATCTCCGCCGATGTCCATTCTACCGACTCCACCACCTGCAAATATAGTGTCGCCGGATATCAGGTTTTCACCATCCCACAGACATATTCCGCCTTTTGTATGGCCGGGAGTGTGAATTACATTAAAATCAGCAATGTCATCGCCATCTTCCAATTCAATATCCACTCTGCAGTTGCCTGGATTGTCAAAAACAGACATTGAGGTGCCCAGTGTGTCCTTATTCTTAACAGAAAGCGCATCATGTTTGTGAATGGCAATTTTTGCATTTGGGAAAAACTGATTTCCTCCAATGTGATCATAGTGACAATGAGTATTCACCACCATTTCAATATCATCAGGTTCAACACCATTTTCACGAAGTTTGGAGAATAAATAATCATTATAATATCCAGTACCAGTATCCACTAAAATATTATCATCAATTAAAACATAATTAGAATCGATATTATAACCTAAAATAAAAACTATTGAACTCATAAAAGATAATATAATTAAGAAAGTAATTAAAATTTTTGAAAAAAAGTTTTGTATAAAAATGGGGTCATAGGGATTTGAACCCCAATCCGGGGATGTCTCTTGCCTCAGTACTCCAATTGTTCATCACAACAGGTACTGTTCAGTTACGCGTATAATTCTTCATAAGACAACTGGAGTCCCCGATGCTGCCAGGTTACACCATAACCCCACATAACATACAGTAATAAATATAATTTTAATAATATATAAATATTTGCAATTATTCAAATTTCATCTGTTTGTCAATACCTGCAATTTCATCAATTTCAAATCCTTTTTCCAGTGCATAATCCTTTTCAACACGATAATTTCCTGTTCTGGTCCTCGGAGTATTTTGAGGTTCTAAAAACAGCCATTTAGTGTATTTAAACCTAACTCCTATATATGGTTTAGCACCGAATATTTTTGAAAACTCACAAAGCGCAGAAATCTGTTCTTCTTCAATATAAATCTTATCTTTGGTAGTTGTTTTAACTTCAATTGCTAAATAAAGTTTGCCATTACCAGCTAAAACATCAGGTAAAGGCCTTTTGGTAGCGCCACCAGATGCTGGAGCCCTCATAGCTGCAAAATTCCTCTCCCACAATTTATGTACCAAATCCCTTTCTTCAGCAGAACCTTTTTTTGCCATATTAACACTCAATTAAATAATCTTAATTTAAAAGTATATAAAGTAAATGAGAGAGCATTTGAAAAGTAATATCAAAATAAGAATAGTTTTTATAAATGGGGCCGGAGCCGAGATTCGAACCCGAGTCCCGGGATCCACAGTCCCGGAGGATGACCACCTACCCTACCCCGGCATTTATGATAACTAATATAAAAAAATTGTAAGAATGCGGGAGCAGGGATTCGAACCCTGGAAGACCTGCGTCAACAGGTCCTAAACCTG